>NZ_JBGWAB010000146.1:0-18682 GCF_041862025.1 Streptomyces sp. AB3(2024) | reverse complement strand
CGACCTCGATCCCGACGCCCCGGAGCCCGTCCGGTCCCGCCGCCGACCCGCTCCCCTCCCCCACCGCCGCCTCGCCGTCGCCCGCGCCCGCCGCCCCCACCCGGGCACCGGCCGGGCCCGTCCTCGCGCCTTCCACGGCCGGGATCGGCCAAGACTTCGACGGGGTCCCGGCCGTCGGTCGGATGTACGTCATGAAGGGCGCCGGGGCCTACTTCTGCACCGCCAGCGTGGTCTCGTCCCCGGGCCGCAACCTGGTGCTGAGCGCGGGGCACTGCCTGCTCGGGTCGGACACCCGCCAGGTGGCCTTCGTACCGCGCTACACCCGCGCGAAGCCGCAGCCGTACGGCATGTTCCCGGTCCTGCGCGACTCCGCGGGCCGCTCCGAGGTGTGGATCGACCAGCGTTACAAGACCCAGGGTGCGGAGAAGGCGGCCACCCTGGACGTGGCCTTCGCCGCCGTCGGCCCGAACGCCGCCGGCCGCGCGGTGGAGAACGCCGTCGGCGGCAACCGCCTTCTCACCGGGGCCACGTTCACCCACGCGAAGGTGACCCTGATCGGCCATCCCGCGTCGGCGACCCGCCCGCGCGTGTGCGTCAACCGCACGACCAAGTTCACCAGCACCGACCCGAAGAGCCCGGGTTCGTTCCTGCGCATCGACTGCACCGGCTACCCGGGCGGGACCAGCGGGGGCCCCTTCATCACGCGCTTCGACGACCGCACCCGGACCGGCGACGTGGTCGGGGTGATCGGTGGCTGGAAGACGGGCGGGCCCACCGCCGACACCTCGTACAGCTCCTACTTCGGCGCCGAGATCAGGAAGCTGTACCAGGCGGCGGTTGCCGGGGCGAAGGGGGTGTGAGCACCCGCACCCAGCGGGTGCGGCGCGGGTTGCCGACCGTACGGGCGATCACCGGGACCCCCTCGGCGCCCAGCAGGTCCGCGGGGGCGAGCGCGAGCTGGCGGCGCAGGTCGGCGAGGGCCGCGTGCACGGGCGCGAGGATGACCTCGGCGCGCGGGTGGATGTGCGCGAGGGCGTGCGCGGTGGTCTCAATGGTCTCGGCGGCGTCCTCGGCGGCGGTCCGGCTCCACCCGCCGGGCTCGTCGCCGCTCCAGGGCACAACGGCGTCGTAGAGGTGGCAGGCGGCATCGGCCGCGGCGTCGGCCCGTTCCCCGACGCCCGGCGCCGCGATGGTCGGCAACAGCTCCATGCCGGGTCAACGAGCGGAGCGCGCCGGGGGAACGAACCCGGCGGCTACCGGATCCGCCGGGCCACGGCGCGCGCGCCCGCCCGGCACATAGGCTGTGCGGATCATGAGCCTCAAAGCCCGTATCCCGGCCCGTGTCCGCAACCGCAAGGCGCGCGAGCGGCAGGAGTCGTCGCGCGAGCCGGAAGGGCCGCCCGGCTCCGGCGCGCGGCGCGAGGGGCGGGGGACGGACCCGCTGGACCGGTTCGCGGTCGTGCTGCGGACGCCCGCCCGGCCCGGCGAGGCGCTGTTCGCGCGGGCACCCAGGCGGTGGCAGCGGATGCTGCCCTTCACGGTCGTCGGCATCTTCGTGATCACGCTGCTGCCGGTGACCATCGCGGTGCTGACCAACGACTACGGGGCGAACGGCGGCTGGGCGGGGGCGCTGGGCGTGGCACAGACCGTTCCGCTGCTGCTGGCGGTCACCCGGCCGGTGCCCGCCTGGGGCATGGTGCTGTTCGCCGACGTCGCCGGGGCCACCCTGCTCATCGGCGCGGATGGGGTGGGCGGGCAGACGTGGCCGTGGCCGCCGATGGTGATCGTGGGCTACCAGGTGCTGATGGTGTGTCTGGGGTTGCGCGAGTCCGTCCGGACGCTGGTCCAGGTGTGGCTGGCGACCGGCGCGGCCGGGGTGGTCCTCGGCTTCTTCGAGCCCGCCGGGGTGACGAACACCGTGGCGCTGCAGTTCGTGCTCAGCGGGGCCGTGCTGGCCCTGACGGGTGCGCTGCGGCAACTGGGCGACGCCCGGCAACGGATCGCGGAGCAGGAGAGCATCAGCGAGGCGGAGCGGGCGCGGCGCACGCTGCTGGAGGAGCGGGCGCGGATCGCCCGGGAGTTGCACGACGTGGTGGCCCACCACATGTCGGTGATCACCGTGCAGGCCGATTCGGCCCCGTACCGGCTGCCGGGCATGGCGGAGCCGGTGAGGGAGGAGTTCGCGGCGATCGCGGCCGGCGCGCGCGAGTCGCTGGGCGAGATGCGGCGGCTGCTGACGGTGCTGCGCGGCGACGGGACGAACGGCGCGGAGGGCGCGGGCGGTGAGCTGTTCCCGCAGCCCGGGATCGGCCGGATCCAGCAGCTGGTGGAGGCGACGGTACGGGCCGGGCAGCCGGTGGAGCTGTCCCTGGCGTCGGCCGCGGCCGAGGAGGTGCCGCCGGCCGTGGACCTGTCGGCGTACCGGATCGTGCAGGAGGCCCTGGCGAACGTGGTGCGGCACGCCCCGGGGGCACGGACCCGGGTCGCGGTGACCCGCTCCGCTCCGGGGGGCGACGTGCTCGTGCTGGTGGTCAACGGTCCGGCACGGGACGCGGTGGTGGAGGTGGAGAGTTCGGGCACGGGGCACGGTCTGGTGGGGATGCGCGAACGCGTACGGTTGACCGGAGGGACCCTGGACACGGGCCCGCTGCCCGACGGCGGATTCCGGGTCGCCGCCCGGCTGCCCCTGAACGACGCCGAGAAGGAACCGAGTTGACCATCCGCGTGATCATCGTCGACGACCAGGCCATGGTGCGGGCGGGGTTCGCCGCGCTGCTGTCGGCGCAGCCCGACATCGACGTGGTGGGCGAGGCGCCCGACGGCCGGGAGGGGGTGCGGGTATCGCGCACCGTCCACCCGGACGTGGTGCTGATGGACGTACGGATGCCGGAACTGGACGGACTCTCCGCGGCCCGGGAGCTGCTCGATCCGCCGCCGGGGGTGGTGCACCGGCCCAAGGTGCTGATGCTGACCACCTTCGACATCGACGACTACGTGTACGAGGCGCTTCGCGCGGGCGCGTCGGGGTTCCTGCTCAAGGACGCCCCGCCGGCCGATCTGATCGCGGCGGTCCGGGTGGTCGCCTCCGGCGAGGCACTGCTGGCGCCCTCGGTGACCCGTCGCCTGATCGCGGACTTCGTGCGGCAGCGGCCGGCACCGCGCAAGGATCCGGCGCTGCGGCTGAACGGTCTGACCCCGCGGGAGACGGAGGTGCTGGAGCTGATCGCGCGCGGCCTGTCGAACCAGGAGATCGCCGCGCACCTGGTGCTGGCGGAGCAGACGGTCAAGACCCACATCGGCCGGGTTCTCGGCAAGCTGGACCTGCGCGACCGCGCCCAAGCTGTGATCTTCGCGTACGAGGCGGGCCTGGTCCGCCCGGGCGACACGGCCTGATCCCCCGGACCGGTCCCCGTCCCCACCGCCCCGGGGCCCGGACCGGGACCGCCTCCGCCACCCCCTACCGGGGTATGACATGCCGGTTGGCTCCCTGGTAGGACGCCCTGTTCGGTACCTCCTTCCTGCCTTCCTCCTCGTCACGAGGCTCGTCACAAGGAAGGGAGAAGGGGCATGCGCCGCTTCGGAAGAACAGCGTCCAGCAGGTTAGCCGGAAGACGATGGAACGCCTCTGAACAGCAAAAAACACATAAGAGTGGCCTCCCGGAAGGGCTTCCGGGAGGCCACTTTGCGTCTCAGGGGGACAGCAGGGGGACAAAGCACCAGGCAGCTGTCATGCCGCCTCCTCTTCGCCCCCTGCGATGAGCGTCATCGGAGGCCGCGCGACGTCGCGCAGGGCTCCTTCCCCGGCGTCCGGCGGTTGGTGTGCGCGCGGAACGAGGGCGACCGGAGCATCGGCGGCCTCCTTCTCGAACTGGGGCATCAGGCTGGTGTACGTGTCCGCAGTGAGAGTGAACGATGCGTGGCCCAGTAGGGCCTGGATCGCCTTCATGGAGAGGCCGGCTGCGAGGCTCGGGGATGCCGCGCAGTGGCGCAGATCGTGCAGGCGAATGGGGGGCATGCCGAGTCTCCGCAGGAGGCGGTCGAAGAGTTTGGACACGTTATCGGGATGCCACGGAGTGCCGTTGTCTTGGGTGAATACGTATCCGCTGTCGACGTAGGGGCCGTACTTCTGGGGGTTGCGCTGGTGCTTCGCTTCCCATGCGGCTCTTCCTTCTGTACCGTCCGCCAGGTCGCGAGAAGGGCGTGTGTGGCGCCCAGCGCGGCGCCGCCTGCACTACGGCTGGGCGCGGTCTGTTCTGTACCACCCGATACGGGGTCGAGAGAGCGGGACCCCGGATGAACACTTCCTGCTCGAAGATCCGCCATTGACCGTACAGGACCCCCTACCCGGTGCACTCAGGGTTCCGGCAGGGTCCTGGAGCCCATACCGGGATGAAGATTCCGAGGGACTTGCGCCGCCTGATCACCGTGTCGACGGGGCTCTTGCAGGCCGGGCACACCTGCTGCTCGTGCCCGGCCCGTGGGGCGACCCTCTCGTGCGCCCGGTGCCGCTCTTCACTGGTCATACGTTCACGGTAGGCCGGTTTCACTTGCTCGGCGGGTCAGCGCGTGCCGAAGTACGTGGTCGTGCGTGCATGGTGACGTGCCGGCGCCGTCGAAGGTGTTGACCGCTGGGGCCTCAGCGGGATGGGCGGGGCCTGCCCGCGGCATCGGTGTCCCTTGGGAGGATTTGCCGCGCAGCCGCCTGTTGACAGCAAGACCTCGGGGTGGCTGGGCCGCTGGGCTGTCCGTCCGGTACGCGCGGTACCCGTTCGGCCCATGTGGGTGGGACGGGTGCCGGTGCCTCATGATGTGGTTCGGCTCAGGCACGCTGCTCGGGCCGCTCCGAGGGAAAGCGGCGGCCGGTGCGTCGCACAACCGCATCTCGGGTACACCTTCCTAGCGACTCGCCCGGGGACACGCCACTCGGTTCGCCGACCGTCATCGCAGGTGCGGCAAGCTGCGGTCAACTCGTAGATCACCTCGACGCCGAGTCGAACCGTCCCGCCCCTTGGGCGTCCGTCGACCTTCACCCGGCCGCCTCCTTCGGCACCAGGAAACAGAGAAGCCGAGCACATGACGCGAGAGACCCCCTCCTGCTGCACCCCCGACCGGCGTAGGGCGGTATCCGGTGAGTCAGGGCCGTCCATGGCCACGGCCCGGCCGAACGACCAGTCCGGCGCGACCTCCGTCGGCCCGCCTGAGATCCGACTGCACGGTGGCTGGTTCCGCATGGGCAGCGATGACGTACTCGCCTATGCTGAGGACGGCGAGTGTCCGGTACGAAGGATCAAGGTCAGCCCTTTCACCATTGATCCGCACTGCGTCAGCAACGCGCGCTTCGCCTCCTTCGTGGCCGAAACTGGTCATGTCACCGATGCCGAACGCTATGGGGCCTCGTTCGTCTTCGGTGGTCTGCTGCCCGACGACTTCCCGCCCACCCGGGCGGTCGCCGCCGCTCCGTGGTGGCGCGAGGTGCTCGGCGCCGACTGGCGGCATCCGCACGGCCCTGACTCCGACCTCGGCGGACGCGCGGAGCACCCGGTGGTGCATGTCTCCTGGAACGACGCACTCGCGTACTGCGCCTGGGCAGGCCGGCGCCTGCCCACCGAGGCCGAATGGGAGTACGCCGCCCGAGGTGGGCTCGAACAGCAGCCCTTCCCGTGGGGCGACGAACTCCGCCCAGGCGGCGGACACCGGATGAACGTCTGGAACGGGTCGTTTCCCGAGCACAACACCCTTGAGGATGGTTACCTCGACACCTGCCCCGTCGACGCCTTTCCACCGAACGGATACGGCCTCCACAACATGACCGGCAACGTCTGGGAGTGGACGGCCGACTGGTTCGACCCCGTCTGGCATTCCACCGGCCCCCGCGAGAACCCGGCCGGCCCACCGACCGGCACAGCGCGCGCCCTCCGCGGGGGCTCCTACCTCTGCCACGCCTCGTACTGCCGTCGCTATCGGGTCTCAGCCCGGATGCCCAACACGCCGGACTCCTCCACCGGCAACATCGGCTTTCGCTGCGCAGGCCCGGCCTAGGAAAGCCGGATCTCGCCCTCCCTTGTCCAGGAAACGGACGGCGGTGGGGATGCCTCCCACGGTCCCGCAGCGATCGGCCGAGGATGACGTGCCCCAGGGTGCTGCGCGAGATGCGCGCCTGGCTGAAAACAGCCATGGTCGAGAGAGTAGGCGCCTTTCGGTGGAGTCTCCGGCAGGCGCGTGCGGTCAAGGCGAAGGAGGCGGACCTGATGCCCCATATCCGACGCCGCAAGGCCATGGCCATGCTGAAACAGCCCCCGGAGGAGATCGGCAGGGCTGGATGGGTCCTCGTCGGCGCCGCGACGATGGCGGCGGGAGCGTTACTTCACGCCGTCGCGGGCTTCGTGGAGATCGTCAGAGAGATGATGGGTGGTGAGCCGCCGACCGTGTCTGAGCCGGGGACCAAGCCGACTACGCACGACAGGGCGCAGCCGGGACTGGGCAGGTGGATCGTCTCCGGTGCCGTCTTGCTGGGGGCGACGACGCTCGCCCACGCCGTAGCCGCTCTGGTGAAGAGCATCAAAGGCATGTTTCGGGCACGAGGGCGATAGTTGCGTGGGCAGCCGAGCAGCCGGACGGAGGCAGCCGCCCTTGATGGCCTCCCGGCCGCCGCCTCGGGCGACCGGGAGGAAGAGCACACCGTCCTGAACCGGCGGTGAGGTGAGGCTCGGGTCAGCGCCGGTCGCGGCGGTCGTCCCGGCGGTCCTCACGGTCGTCCCGGCGGTCCTCACGCCGGTCATGGCGGCGACCGACCCCGTGGGCGACGACCGCTGCCGTGCCCACGGTAGCCGCGGTGCGGGCCACGGGGGCGCCGATGACTCCTCGTCGTCCTCTGCGCATGGGTCCGATGGGCATGTCATTCTCCTGCTTCGTCGGCTTCAATGGAGGCCAGGATGGCCTGGATCGGAATGCGTCCGTTGGCAATGAGCTGGCCTCCAGAGCGGCGTGCGGCGGAGGCGAAGGGCGCCGCCCACACGTTCTCCCAGACCAGCACGCCGGCTGTCGTGCCGGGCTTCATGGCAGCGGCCAGGTTGACGACGTCCTCTTCGGCGAGCAGGCCGGCCAGCTTTGCCTCAGCAGCTCGCAGTTCCCCGGCGTCGTCGAGGTCGTCGACCTCCAGTACGTCGAGCTCGCCGTCTGCCCCCTTCGTCAGGATGACCAGATCCAGGACCCGGATGGTCCCCGAGGTGACGAGCTTGTCGAGCTCTGCGGCCATCGCGCCGGTGAAGTGCGAGGTGGCCGGCGGGAACTCGACGACCAGGTAGTCGACAGGACCCAGTTCTTCTGTGTCAGTCGATGCCATGTCTGCGCTTCCGTTCTCTCGATGAGCGTCATGTCTGCGGTTCCGTCCCCTCGGTGAGCACCCGAGAGCGCCCACATGACGAAGACGTCGACGGGGATATGGGCACGGCGGCTCGGAAGGGGCAAGGGGCAGCCAGAGGAGGTTGGCGTTCACGGCCCACCCCGTGAGCGTGATACCGCGCCGCTGGTGTGTAGCGTCACCGGCGAGGGCGATGAAAACGCCCGGGAATAAGGTGGTCGTGCCCGTCTGCCTGTCAGCCTCGCATGGGGGCCGAAGGCCCGCACCCTGGCCGAAACACCCCCTGCGCGTGGCACCCCCTGCTTCAACCGGGGGATCTCGGCGGTCCGCCATGGGGCGAGAGCCCCGCGCCGTCCCCGCCGCCCTTGGCCCGCTGCGGCATCCGTGCCGTGCCTGAGGCCCGACAGTGGTGGGAGTGCGCACCGCTCAGCCCTACAGCAGGCTTGCAACATGCTGATCGCATTGCTTGCCGTGCTGGGAGTGGACCTGATCGTGATCGTGTTCCTGCTGGCGGGAGTGATGGCGCGCCGACATTGGCTGCGCCGTCAGCCGAATTCCTTCAAGGGGGCGATCCGGGTGGTCGAGGGTGAGGTGGCAGGGTTGTCGGCCAAGTGGCGTCGCGGATACGGCCGCTGGGTACGCGATGTTCTCGTCTGTAACAAAGCACCTTTCCTGTTCCGAAGCGAGCTGGTCCTGGCGGACGACCTGGCGGGCCCGGACCGAGCGGCCGGGCCTGGCGAGGTGAAACGTCTTGGGAAGAGCGTCACCGTTGTGCACCTGGCGGTTGAGGGCGGCGCCCGCATCGAGACTGCAGCTCCGGCAGGGGACCGTGAACGGGTACATGGCCCATTCTTCCCTCCGGAGCGGACAACGAGCGCTCGATGAGGCCCCGGCGCAGGCGACGAACCGCGAGTCGCGGGCGAGCTGCCACCGATCTGCTGATACATGCTCGCCGACGGCGCTTGGAGCCGCCTCAAATGCTTGCGCGGGGCAACGGTGCCGGTGCGGCCGGGGCGGGCTGACCGGCGAGTTCGCCGCTTTCGCGGGCATGTCGGTAATCACGGTCGTATCGCTTCGGCCCGGGATTCGGTGCCGAAGGGCCAGGTCGAGCGTGCCAACGGCTACCTGAAAACCAGCTAGCCGCCCGCCCGGATCACTCCTCCGCTCATTCCCGCGCGAACGGGGTGATCCGGGCGGAGAATGAAGGAGTCACCGTCACCGACGGGACGACAGCGTGGTCGTCGCACCACGGGGGCCGGCTCAGGACGAGCTGGTCAAGCCCGGCGCTGCCCACCTGATCGTGAGGAAGCGGCCCATGCCCGGTCGACGCCGATGTCGCAGCCGTCTTCCTGCCGATCGCCTCGAACGGAATTGCAGAGCCGGCGCGATCGTCACCTCGAACGAGCCCTTTCGGGGATGGGGCCGTCGCCGCCGTGCTCGACCGACTCGTCCACCACGTCGGAGGTCCACCGCCCGCGGGAGAGTCCCAAGCCGCATGCAGGCCGCGAGGGCCGCGTCCCTGACGCTACCGACGATGACTCACGGAATTGGTTCCCGGACCGACAGCGGCGCGGATGGTTGTGAACGAGAGGTAGAAAAACGATGAGTGAGCTAGACCGCACGAAGCTTCCGATACGCAGGCCGCCGTTCCAAGGGGTGAGTAACAGGACACTCGACGGTTCGAAGCCGGACTGGAACCTCATCGGGCACCCGGAACCTCCTGACGGAGCCCCGAACGTCCTGCTGGTGCTCATCGACGATGCGGGCTTCGGTAACCCGAGCACGTTCGGGGGCCCCATCAGCACCCCCCGCTTCACCCAGATGGCCGAAGCGGGGTTGCGCTACAACCGGTTCCACCTCACGGCGCTGTGCTCTCCGACGCGTGCGGCTCTGCTCACCGGGCGGAACAGCCATGCGGTCGGCTTCGGATCGGTCGGCGAGTTCTCCAGCGGCTTCCCCGGCTACACGGCGATGCTTCCACGTGATTGCACGCCATGGCCAAAGGTCCTGTCCGAGAACGGATACAGCACCGCGGCGTTCGGCAAATGGCATCTGACCCCCGACGGCGACCAGGGTCCGGCCGGACCGTTCGGGCGGTGGCCGAACGGATGGGGCTTCGACTACTTCTACGGCTTCCTGGGCGGTGACTCGGGACAGTGGGATCCCTGCCTCGCCGAGAATCAGAAGATCATCGGCACCCCGGAAAGCTTCTACGACAAGGAGAACCCGTATTATCTGCCGGACGACATGGCCGACAAGACCATCGGGTGGCTTCACGGGGTCCGGGCGCAGAGCGCCCGCAAGCCGTTCTTCGTCTACTTCGCCACCGGGTGCAGCCACGCCCCGCACCACGTGGCCTCCGCATGGGCGGACAAGTACAAGGGCAAGTTCGACCAGGGCTGGGACCGGCTTCGCGAGGAGGTCTTCGCCCGGCAGAAGGTGCTGGGCGTGATCCCCGCAGAAGCGGAGCTGACAGTGCGTGACGACGCGTTCCCCGCGTGGGACGACGTTCCCGACCGGCTGAAGGCCTATTACGCCCGCCAGATGGAGGTCTACGCGGGATTCTCGGAGAACGCCGACCACAACGTCGGCCGGGTCATCGACGCGATCGAGGAGCTCGGCGAGCTCGACAACACGCTGATCATCTGGATCTGGGGTGACAACGGCGCCAGCATGGAGGGCACCATCACCGGCTCGTTCAACGAGATGACGATGCAGAACGGCATCCCGCTCACCGACGAGATGCAGCTCCAGCTGGCCGAGCGCTACGGCGGCATCGAGGCCTGGGGCTCCCAGATCACGGATCCTCACTACTCTGCGGCGTGGGCGTGGGCCGGCAACACTCCGTTCAAGTGGGGCAAGCAGGTCGGTTCGCACCTGGGCGGTACGCGCGACCCGATGGTCATCCACTGGCCGGCACACATCACCGACCCCGGCGCACTGCGCTCGCAGTTCACCCACATCACCGACATCGGGCCGACGATCCTGGACATCGCCAAGATCCCGGCCCCTTCCCATGTCGACGGGATCGAGCAGGAGCCCCACCACGGTGTGACGTTCGCGGACTCGCTGTCCGACGCAGCCGCGCCGGAACGCCATACACAGCAGTACTTCGAGAGCATCGGCAACCGCGCCATGTACAAGGACGGCTGGTGGCTGGCGATGAGGACCGAGCGCATCCCGTGGGTGCTCACACCCCATGCGCTCAGACCGTACGCGCCCGGCGTCTGGGATCCGGACGCAGACCCGACCGAGCTGTACTACTTGCCCGACGACTTCTCCCAGGCGAAAGACCTGGCCGCTGAACACCCCGAGAAGGTAAGGGAGTTGAGGGAGCTCTTCTGGCAAGAGGCGGAGAAGTTCAAGGTGCTTCCCCTGCTCTCCACGCTCTCGGTGTTCTTCGGCATCCTCCCGCCGCGGCCGGATGTGGACCACTTCGAGTACCGGGGAGATGTCCAGAACGTCATGTCGGGGATGATCCCGCGCATCTACAACCACTCGTACACGATCAGTGCCGATCTCGTCGTTCCGGCGAAGGGAGCCGAAGGCGTGATCGTGGCCGAGGCCGACCATCTGGGCGGATTCTCACTCTTCGTCGAGGACGGCAAGCTCACCCACACGTACTCGATGATGGGCGTGTTCGTCTACCGGCAGCAGGCCGAAGTGCGATTGCCGGCAGGCGAGGTGAACGTCCGCCTGGAGTTCGTGGCTGATGCGCCCAAGCCCGCCACCGGCGGGCAGGTCACCTTGCTGGTCGACGAAAAGATCGTTGCCACCGGCCGCATGGACCACACGGTCCCGGTCCGCTTCTCTGCCTACTCGGGGATGGACATAGGCCGCGACAACGGAGGGGTCGTCGACCTCAGCTACGAGGACAAGAAGCCCTTCGCCTTCACCGGCACCGTCAAGAAGGTCGCCTTCGACACCAAGCCGCACCTGTCGGACGAGGCCGAGGACGAGCTGCATGCCGCCACCCACCACGGGCACGTCGGGAACGGACTCGCCGGGTGAAACGTGTCCGCAACGGGAAGGAGGATCGATGAGATTCGACGACGAAACGATCGACGTTCTGATCGGCGGATACATGTCGAAAGACGCCGCCCAGGAGGACTACGAGGCGGTTCTGGCGAGCGGGGGTTACCTGCACGGTGCCGTGGTCGTCACCAAGGACCTCGACGGCGACCTGTCGGTGGAGGAGACCGACCACATGGTTCGCGAGGGCGCAGCGGGCGTGGGCGCCGTCGGATTCGTGGTCGGGCTGTTCGCGCCACCATTGCTTGCCGCGACCGCGGTCGGCGCAGCGATCGGCGCCGGGGCCGGAAAACTCCTTCATCACAAAACCGCTGCCAAGCTGGAGGAACAGGCAGGGGCCACCATCCCGCTCGGTGGCGCAGGACTGGTCGTCGCCTACCCGCGCTCGGCAGCCGAGAAGGTCGAGCCGGCCGTGACCCGCGCCGTCAGGAAGGCAGTCGGCGAGGCGGAGGGCCACCACGTGAAGGCTCTGAAGGGCGCGATCGCAGACGCGCAGCAGAAGATGGCCGAAGCGGACCCTGACGCTTCGGGGAGCGCATGACGTGATCGGCTCATACTCCGTGCCGTCGCTGCGAGTTCGGACCGTGACTGGTGCGCCCCCTTCGCGGAGTTCCGCCGAAGTACACCGGTCCTGGAACACCTGAGCCGGTAGGAGCTGTTCGACCTCCTACCGGCTCAGGTGTGCGTCGCGGGTACTGGTGAGGAACGTCGGTCCGTCAGCCCGACCTCGGCGGGTGGTCCTTGGAAGCGGTCGAGGCTGTGAGAGATTCCGCCCTGGTAACGGCCGCGTCCGTGAAGTCGGCGATGGCCTTCTTGGCGATCTTGCCGATGACCGGTTTGAGTACACTCGGCCTCGGCTCGAGGGTCACGGAGTACACCACCTCGGTCCGCTGGTGCTGGACCGGATTGAAGGTCACGGTCGCGCTGAAGTGCCGCAAGGGCAGCCCCGAGACCAGCCGATAGGAGTAACGTCCGGGTCGCTCGTACGCGGTGACCTGTTCCCGGACCGTCACGCCCGGCATGTGCAGCTTTCGTACGGCCCCCACGCCGTTGGGGGCGGGGTCGCCCTCCCGCTCCAGAACGGAACTCCTGATGACGGTGAGGAGCGTGGCGTACTTGCGGTGGTCGGTGAAGACGCCGAACACCGTCTCGGGTGGTGCGTCCGCAGTTCTGCGGACCTCAAACGTATACATCGACAAGCCTTCCTTTCCTGCTCTCGCCGGCTGAGGCGAGCCCTCAGGCGCCGATGCCCGTCAGCTGCCCGGGTTGCCGATCAGGCCTATCCGGAAAGAACATGCGTGACTGGGAGATCGCGTACGACTTCGACGGCGGGATTCGGATGTGGATGGCCCGCCAGCAGGCTAGGCATCTCACGGGCTGCTACCCGAGCAAGGGGGCCGAGGAGCTGCCCGTGCGGACATGAGCGCGCGGGACGGTCAGGCTCACGCGCGAGAGACGGAGCCGGGAGACCACGGCGTCCTTGATCGTGATCGTCCCGGGGGCCGAGCCCGATGCCGAGGCGACCGGGTTGAGGAGCCACGGCGGAATGGTGCTCGGCGTGATGGTGACTCTGTCGCCGGGTGGTGGTGACCCTTGCCGCGTGCTGGTGAACGTGCCGACCAGCCTTTCCGCGTACAGGGTCACGTCGTCGCCGACGACGGTGGAAGTCGTCCCTGGGGCGGCCTGCAGATGCCAGGTCCCTACGGTCTGGCGCACCTCCAGGTCGAGATCCGCCACCTCCAGGGAGCGGGCGGTGAATTCGAGCAGCTGTTTCGGGCCCGCCTCGCTTTCGACGGTCACCACTCCGCGGAACACGCCGCCGAGCAGCACGAGCCTGGGCGAGTTCAGCGTCCAGGCACCTTCGGCGAGGCCCAAGGACACGCTGTGCTCTGCTGGGGTCGGTGTGGCACAGCCGACAGCTGCGCTGCCGTCCGGTCGGTCGGGCGTCCGCGAGGGCGGAGCCTTGTGGGTTGTCGGCTCGGCGGACATCGGGGGCGCCGACGGGCACGCGGGTGTCGTCCCAGCAGGAGGCACCGGACTCTCGGACGGAGATGGCCGGGCCCCGGGGGTCACCTGGCAAGGGGAGGCGCTCGGAGCATGCAGGGCCGTGCCGGAGCCCCGCTGCCCGGGCAAGGAAGATCCTGGGCTCTCCTGGCGGCCCGTGTTGGGCTCAGCGGTCCCGTCCTGCCCAGCCGACCGGCTTGCCCTCCCGGACTTTTGAGGGCTGGCGGAGGGGTGTGAGATCGGAGTGCTGGAGGCGACCGGCGCCGTCACCGGCAATGGCGCGCAAGGGGTTCCGTCCACTCCGGCCGCGATGCCCGGCAGGGCACTTCTGCTGGCCGGGAGGGTGTGGTGAGCGGTTGCGGGCATTGCCCTCCATTCGACGACCAGGGTCGTCAGCAGGGCGGCCGGTAGGGCAGTCAGTGCCAAGAGGTGGCCGACCGGTCTCGGGACACGCGGGAAGGGGCCCGTCTGCCTCACAGGACGCAAGACGTGGGCGAATCTCGGGGCCGGCAGGCTGCCGCGGTCGGCCTCGTCCGAGTCGTCACGGCGCATGGCGCCCACCAGTCTCCGGGGCAGAGGGGAGGACGCTCTGGCCGTCGCCGTCCGGATCCTCGCTGGGGGGCGACCAGGCGCAGGCCAGAGAACCACCTACAAGACCGAGCAATGCGCCGACGAGAAGACCACCGAAATTGGCGATCGGCAGGGAAACCAGCGACAGCAGGATCGCGGCGATCCCTGCGAAGACACGTCCGAGCGGCCGGAGCCACATGAGAAGACCCAGGGTGACGAGGAGGATCCCGATGACCAGCGACCCCGCACCCGCAGCGGTCGACAGCGCCATGGTGACGCCCCCCAGGGTGAGGTCCCCATAGGCGAGGTACAGGATGGGCCAGCCCGCTGAAAGTGTCATCAGCCCAGCCCAGAAGGGCCTGCTGTGGCGCCAGGTATGGAATTCCTTCAGTGCTCTGGAGAGAGCCTCACGCCATTCGGTTGACGTGGTCATTTTCGTCACGCAAATGACTTTCTACTCAAAGACTCCAATGAGGTCGAGGCGCGGGGCCCCGTCACATAAGGGCCTTGAATTGCGTACAGCTCAGAAGCACTGGTGGTCACCGTGCTGGAGTGACGCCTTCATCCCCGGCAGGGTGATGGAACCCATCGTGGCCGCCACCCCGGTGGTACGGACGTTTGTCAGCGTGGCCGAAGTTCCCTGCAGCGCGATGGTGTTCGGGGCGAAGAACTTGGAGTTCTCGTCCCCGGAGTTCACTTCGCCCACGGTCATCGAGCCTGCTGCAATGCCGATGTCCACGTTGTTCATCGTCGCGCTGGAGGCCGCGAGGAGATCGGTGTCGAGAAATGCATTGGTTGCAGTGGCGGGTTTCCCTTGATCGCCTCCCGTGAGCCGAAGGGTGAAGGCGCCCAGTACAGGGATCGGGATGAGCACTGACTGGCACAGGCCGTCGATCGTAACGTTCCTCGCTCCTGTGACGATCACTGGCACGGCCTTGCCCCGGCGCGTCACATCAACCATTCCGTAAAGGCTCAGGCCCTTGGCTTGCAGGGTGTCCACGGAGAGCTTGAATCGTTCTCCGGAGATGAAGAAAGATGCGGCGAAGGCACCCTGCGCCATGCTCAATACCAGAGCAGTAGCGGCCACGAGGCTCGGCAGCAACACTGCAGCGAAACGCTTCCACCGGGTTCTGCGCATTTTCTCACTTCCTTGCGCACATGTGATGCCGCTTTGTGTGGGCATCTCGCTACGGTCGAAGTCGGACAGTTTTTGCGAACTGTTTCACGCTGAACTTGAGAGGCTCTGAGTGCTCAAGCGGTAGAGGGGTTTTGAAGCGATAGTCAAATCGCAAAGATACCGCCAGGCACGCCTGGGCGTCGAGGTACCTGCAACGGAACGCCGACTCGCGGAGCAGAGTCCGTCAGGGGAATCATCCGTTACAGCAGAGAACTCGGCAAGTGGGGCGCAGTCAGCCTGAATGGAACCACTCGATCGGACCCGCATAAGCAGATTGTGATTCAAGGGGAAAATCGCTGGCGAGGCCGCATGGGGAGCAGACCGACACGGGGATCGGTGCCGACCGTGCACCCCGTCAGCTGAGGAAGCCCCAGCTGATCCCGGGCGCGTGCAGCGTCGCGCGTTCCCAGCCACGTCCGGCTCGTGGCCGTCGCCTTGCATTGGGCCGACCGGTGTGTGCTCGGCGCGTTCGGAGCAGGGTTCCCGTGAGGCCTGACCGGCAGCGCCATAAGGTCAGACTTCGTTTCTCTGCGCAAGGCGGGAGGGCATTCCGGGGAGACCCGGCACGCTACCCGTGGCGCGGTCGCCCCGTCGACGATGAATGCCGGGTGTGAGGAGTACGGATGAACGGCTGGGCCGTCGTGGTCGCCGGGGGTGTGGTCGTCGGCTACGGGGCGCTCTCACGGCGCTTGTCCACCACTGTGTTCTCAGGACCGATGGTTTTCATGTTGTTCGGTCTGGCGATCGGCCCGCTGGGCCTGGACCTGTTGGACCAGGCGAAGGATCCCGAGGTCACGCGGACGCTGCTGGAGAGTGCACTGGTACTCCTGCTGTTCGCCGACGCGGCGGGGATCAGGGCCCGGGACCTGCGGCGGGAGGAGTTCCTGTCGCTGCGGCTGCTCGCTGTGGGCCTGCCGGTCACGATGGCCCTGGGGTGGCTGGCCGCCTGGCCCCTGCTGCCTGGCCTGGGGGTCTGGGAGCTGGCCTTGGTCGGCATCATCCTGGCGCCGACGGACGCCGCGCTCGGGCAGCAGGCCTTCTCCAATGAGCGGGTGCCGCCGCTGACCCGCGGCGTTCTGACCGTCGAATCTGGTCTGAACGACGGTCTGGCGCTTCCGTTCTTCGTGCTGGCGCTCGCGGCGGCCGGTGAGGGGCAGGGCTCTCCGGGCGCCGCCGAGACGTTCCTGAGGGCGCTGCTGCTGAGCGGTGCCACTGGAGTCGCGGCCGGCTGGATTGGAGCGGGCCTGTTGCGCTGGTCACTCTCCCGCGGGTGGAGCAGCTCCGACTGGTGCCAGTTCCTGGTACTCGCCGTCCCGGTCATCGTCTACGTCCTGTGCTCCATGGGCGAGGGCAGCGGCTTCATCGGCGCCTGGGCCGCCGGCCTGGCCTTCGGCATCCACCTGCGCCGGACACCCGCAGACCTTGGCATCCGTCCCCAGGACTCGGACCCCGCGCAGAGCACCAGGTTCACCGAACGCCTCGGCCTCCTGCTCGCCTCGCTGAGCTTCCTCGTTTTCGGCGCGGTCATCCTGGGGCCCGCGCTCCAGCACCTGACGTGGCGGATTGTCGTCTACGCACTGCTCAGCCTCACCATCATCCGGATACTGCCCGTCGCGCTCGCCTTGGCCGGCGCCGGCCTGCGCCCCGCCTCCGTTGCCTACATCGGCTGGTTCGGTCCGCGTGGGCTCGCTTCCCTCGTGTTCGGCCTGCTCGCCCTGGAAGAGCACCTGCCCGGGGGAACCCTGCTGAGCGAGGTCATCGCCGTGACCGTGGGCCTGAGCATCATCCTCCACGGAGCATCAGCTCCCGCTCTGGGCAACCGCTACGGCGCATGGTTTTCCAGGGCACTGCGCGTCACGCCGGACTTGCGTGAGAACGGACTCGCGCACCACGACGCCCCACGCTGACGCTTTGCCGGGCGCCGTCAGTCAAGGGGCGCTTGCGATGCTCGGATCTGCCGGAGGTGGGGGGCGTGGCGGATAACGTGGTGTTTCTCGGCGGTGGGCGCGGTGCCACTCGCTCGGCAAACCTCCTCCCAAACCCGGCGTGCGGCGTTTGAGGACGTGCACGTGGCCTGCTTGACCGGTCGAGCCGCTGCCCGCAGAGTCGGGATGCGCTGCCGCGACAGCGCCTCTCGACCCCATTCACCCGCTTCTCCTGTCCAACGGCAGCAGATGGCCTCGACCTCTTGGAGTGACTGCGCTGTTGGTGCTCGACCTGATCGTGATCGGTACGGCCATCACCCTGGGACCTCTGCACAACAGCGCCTTCATCCTGCTGCTCTCCTCTCGGCGTGGTGTCCGCAAGGGCATGGCGTTCTTGCTGTCGTGGCTCGCCAACCTGGTTGTGGTGATCGCGTGCGTGCTGCTGCTCACCGGGGGTGAGCCCCCGGCCCGCCACAGCGCGCCGTCGATGGCCGTGGCGTGTGTGAAACTCGCCATCGGCTTGGGGCTGGTGCTGTACGGCGCGCACCGGCGCCGTAGCCCGCCGCGCCCGCATGGCCCGCCGCGCTGGACCGCTCGGGTGGATCGCGCCTCACCGGCCACGGCCGCCGGGCTGGCCTGGCTGCTACAGCCCTGGGCGCTGGTCGGTGCCGGCGCCGCGACGGTCGTCGCTGCGGACCTTTCCTCCCTCGCCGACTGGCTCGCCCTGATCGGCTACTGCCTGCTGGCCACGCTCGGCCTCATCGTCATGGAGATCTACACGGTCCGGGCACCGGCGGCTGCGGGGGCTAGGTTGAACTCCCTGCGAACCTGGCTTGAGCAGAACCAGAACCAGCTGGTCGTCACGCTCTCCTTGATCGTTGGCCTGTGGCTGACAGCGGAGGGCATTTACGGGCTGGTCGCCTGACGGCACGTGTGGCCGCCATGCCGCTGTCGGCAGGTCGCGGGGCTGCAGATCATCGCGACACCCAGACTGTCGGCGCCCTGGGCACTGTGCCCGATGACGACGGACCTGAGTGTCAGGCTGACTCGTCCAGCCGTGCCCGAGATGGCGTACGTTCTCATGCCGAGCCCTGGGCCGTGCCCGTAGTGTCTGATGCGGATCTGACGACCGACACGTGAGGTGACTGGTGGCTCTGCACAAAGCGCAAAAGCAGGCGGCCGACCCGGCCGCCGACATCTTCGCCTCTCCCCTGAGTGAGAGGCCGCTGCCCAAGCGGTCGATGCCGGAGTTCTCCGCTCCGCCGTCCGTGGTCTTCCAGCTGCTGCGCAACGAGTTGCTCCTGGACGGCAACGCCGCGCAGAACCTGGCCACCTTCTGCACCACCTGGACGGACGACGAGGTCCGCCGCTTGATGGACATGTGCCTGGACAAGAACATCGTCGACAAGGACGAGTACCCGCAGACCGCGGAGATCGAGTCGCGCTGCGTCAGCATCCTCGCCGACCTCTGGCACGCGCCGGCCGGCGAGGGTGGTGAGGCCAATGCGGTGGGCTGTTCGACCACCGGCTCCAGCGAGGCCGCCATGCTCTGCGGCCTCGCCCTGAAGTGGCGCTGGCGCGACCGGCGGCGTGCCGCCGGCCTGTCCACCGACC
>NZ_JBGWAB010000145.1:0-18846 GCF_041862025.1 Streptomyces sp. AB3(2024) | reverse complement strand
GGGTCGCGCCGAGGCGGAAGCCCTGGCCGGCGCCCTGGCGCAGGCCCACACGCGGGGTGTGACCGTCGACTGGACGGCCTTCTACGCCGGCAGCGGCGCCCGCCGCGCCGATCTGCCCACGTACGCCTTCCAGCCCGTGCGCTACTGGCCCGAGCCGACCGCCCCGCGCGGGGTGGCCCCGGCAGCCGGGGTCGGGAGCGAGGTCGACGCACGCTTCTGGGAGGTCGTGGAGCGGGCCGACCTGACCGCCTTCGCCGACGAGTTCGCCGTCGACGGGGAGCAGCCCTTCCGCTCCGTCCTGCCCGCCCTCGCCGCCTGGCGGCGCGACCGGCAGGCGCAGGCCGAAGCCGATGCGCTCCTCTACCGCGTCTCCTGGCAGCCGTTCGCCGGCCAGGACCGGGGCGCCCTCACCGGCACCTGGCTGGTCGCCGTACCGGCAGCGCAGGCGGAGGACCCCTGGGTCCGCACCCTGACCGACCGGATCGGCGCCGAGGGCGCGCGCGTCCTGCCGCTCCCGCTCGACGTCGCCGACGGCGACCCGGCGGTGCTGCGGACCGGCCTGGACGGCCTGCTGCGCGAGGCCGCGGCCGACCCCGGCACGGGAGCGGTCACCGGAGTCCTGTCCCTCCTGGCGCTGGACGAGCGGCCGCACCCCGAGCACCCCGGCGTACCCGTCGGGCTCGCCCTGACCGCCGCCCTGGCCTCCGTACTCACCTCGGAGCCCGCCGGCCCGGCCGCGGAGCTCGCCGACGCCCCCCTGTGGTGCGTCACCCGCGAAGCCGTGGCCGCCGCACCCGGCGACACCCTCGGCGGGGCCACCCAGGCGCAGGTCTGGGGCCTGGGCCGGGTGTTCGCCCTGGAGCACCCCGACCGCTGGGGCGGACTCCTCGACCTGCCCGGGGTGTGCGACGAGCGGGTCCTGTCGCGCCTGCCCGCCGCACTCACCGCTGCCGGGGACGAGGACCAGCTGGCCCTCCGCGCCCCCGGGACGCTCGTACGACGCCTCGTACGCGGGACCACGGCGGCGGACGCGGACGGCACCCGCACGGGATCCGGCTGGAACCCGAGCGGCACCGTGCTCATCACCGGCGGCACGGGCGCCCTCGGCCGCCACGTGGCCCGGCGCCTTGCCGAACGCGGCGCGGAACACCTGGTGCTCGTCAGCCGCAGCGGCGCGCGGGCGCCCGGCGCGAGCGAGACCCGCACGGAACTCGAAGCGCTCGGCGCGGCCGTGACCCTGGCCGCCTGCGACGTCACCGACCGGGACGCGCTCGCGGCGCTGGTCGCGGGCCTGGCGGCCGACGGCACCCCCGTACGGTCCGTCGTCCACGCGGCGGGCATCTCCCAGCCGCCCGGCACCGGCACCGACCTGCCCGGGTTCGCCCGGGTCGTCACCGCCAAGACCGCCGGCGCCGTCCACCTCGACGCACTGTTCGACACACCGGACTCCCTGGACGCCTTCGTCCTGTTCTCCTCCATCGCCGGTGTCTGGGGCAGTGGCGGGCAGGCGGCCTACGCCGCCGCCAACACCTTCCTCGACGCGCTCGCCGAACGCCGCGCGGCCCGCGGCCTCGCCGCCACGGCGGTCGCCTGGGGCCCGTGGGCCGAGGCCGGCATGGCCACCGAGGGCGACGCGACCGAACAGCTCACCCGGCGCGGACTGCCGCCCGTGGCCCCGGCCACGAACCTGACGGCCCTGGAACGCGCCCTCGCCGGCCGGGACGCGGCGGTGACGGTGGCCGACGTCGACTGGGCGCGCTTCGCCCCGGTCTTCGCCGCAGCCCGGCCCCGCCCGCTCGTCGGCGACCTGCCGGAGGTGCGCGAGGCGCTCCGCGGCGAAACGGCCGACGGTGCGACGCCCACCGGTGACGGCACGGCGGCCGACGCCGGCGCGACGCTCCTGCGGCGGCTCGGCGAACTGTCCGGGGAGGACCGCGACAGTGCGCTCCTCGACCTCGTGCGCGAGCACGCGGCGGCGGCCCTCGGCCACCCCTCCGCGGACGCCGTCGCACCGGACCGGGCCTTCAAGGACCTCGGCTTCGACTCGCTGACCGCCGTCGAACTGCGCAACCGCCTCGGCGCCGCCTGCGGCCTGCGCCTGCCGTCCAGCCTCGTGTTCGACTACCCCAACCCCCAGGCCCTCACCCGTCACCTGCTGCGCACCCTCCTCCCTGAGGGAAGCGGCGGCGGCGCGGCCGCGGCGGCCGTCGCGGACCTGGACAGCGACCCGCTTGACGCGGAGCTGCGCCGGACCCTGGCCGCCATCCCGATGGGCCGGATCCGCGAAGCGGGGCTCCTGGACACCCTCCTGGGCCTCGCCGGCCCCGGCTCCGGCTCCGACACCGCGGCCGCCTCCGGCCCCGGTGCGCGGGCCGCCGACGCCGGCGAGTCCATCGACACGATGGACCTCCAGGACCTCCTCGACCTCGCCCTCGACGGCGGAGGCCTCGACGACGACGGCCCCACCGGCGACACCACCACCAGCAACAGCAACTTCTGACGTGCCCGAAGTGCGGAGTAAGTGATGACCACCCCTGACGAAAAAGTCGTTGAAGCGCTGCGGGCCTCCCTCAAGGAAACCGAGCGGCTGCGCCGCCGGAACCAGGAGCTCACCGACGCCTCCCGCGAGCCCATCGCGATCGTCGGCATGAGCTGCCGCTTCCCCGGCGGGATCGGTTCGCCCGAGGACCTGTGGAAGCTCGTCGAGAGCGGCGGCGACGCCATCTCGGGCTTCCCCGCCGACCGCGGCTGGGACGTCGAGTCGCTGTACGACCCCGACCCCGACCACGCCGGGACCACCTACGCCCGGCACGGCGGATTCCTCCACGAGGCGCCGGACTTCGACGCCTCCTTCTTCGGGATCTCGCCGCGCGAGGCCCTCGCCATGGACCCGCAGCAGCGCCTGCTGCTGGAGACCACCTGGGAGGTCTTCGAGCGGGCCGGCATCGACCCGGCGACCCTGCGCGGCAGCCGCGCCGGTGTGTTCGTCGGCGCCTCCGCCAACGCGTACGGGGCCGGCTCGGGCGAGCTGCCCGAAGGAGTCGAGGGGCACCTCCTCACGGGCACCGCCTCCAGCGTCGTCTCCGGCCGCCTCGCCTACGTGTTCGGGCTGGAGGGGCCGGCCGCCACCGTCGACACCGCCTGCTCCTCCTCGTCCGTCGCCCTGCACATGGCCGTTCAGGCCCTGCGGCAGGGGGAGTGCTCGCTCGCGCTGGCCGCGGGCGTCACCGTGCTGGCCGGCCCGGAGGTCTTCGTCGAGTTCAGCCGCCAGCGCGGCCTGTCGCCCGACGGCCGCTGCAAGTCCTTCGCCGAAGCGGCGGACGGCACCGGCTGGTCGGAGGGCGTCGGCGTCCTGCTGGTGGAGCGTCTCTCCGACGCCCGCCGCAACGGACACCGCGTCCTGGCGGTCGTCCGGGGGTCGGCCGTCAACCAGGACGGCGCGAGCAACGGGCTGACCGCGCCGAACGGGCCCGCCCAGCAGCGGGTCATCCGCCAGGCCCTGGAGAGCGCCCGGCTCGCCCCCGCCGACATCGACGTCGTCGAGGCCCACGGCACCGGCACCACCCTCGGCGACCCGATCGAGGCCCAGGCCCTGCTGGCCGCCTATGGCCAGGACCGGCCCGAGGGACAGCCGCTGTGGCTGGGCTCCCTGAAGTCCAACCTCGGCCACACGCAGAACGTCGCCGGCATTGCCGGTGTCATCAAGATGGTCATGGCGATGCGGCACGGCGTGCTGCCCCGGACCCTGCACGTCGACGAGCCGACCTCGCACGTCGACTGGGAGGCCGGCGCCGTCTCCCTGCTCACCGAGCAGCGCGCCTGGCCCGAGACCGGCCGCCCGTACCGGGCCGGCGTCTCCGCCTTCGGCGTGAGCGGCACCAACGTGCACACGATCATCGAGCAGGCCCCCGAGGCCGACCGGACGACGGGAACCGCGCCGGAGTCCGGGTCCGGCGTGCCGACGGGCGTCCCCGTCGTGCCGTGGATCCTGTCGGCGAAGGGCCGCGACGCCCTGCGCGAGCAGGCGGCACGCCTCCTCGCCCACGCCGAGGAGCACCCCGGGCTCGACCCGGTCGACGTCGCACGCTCGCTCGCCGTCGGCCGCTCGGCGTTCGAGGACCGGGCGGCGGTCGTCGCGGCGGACCGCGAGGGGCTGCTGGCCGGGCTCGCGGCGCTGGCGCAGGACGGCTCGGCGGCCGGGGTGGTGACGGGCTCGACCCAGGGCGGGAAGCTCGCCTTCCTCTTCACCGGTCAGGGCAGCCAGCGCCTGGGGATGGGGCGTGAGCTGTATGACGCCTTCCCGGTGTTCGCGGACGCGCTGGACGCGGTGTGCGAGGGGCTCTCCCTCGAACTGCCGCTGAAGGAGGTGCTGTTCGGGGCGGATGCCGCTCTGCTGGACGAGACGCGGTTCACGCAGCCGGCGTTGTTCGCGGTGGAGGTGGCGCTGTTCCGCCTCGTGGAGAGCTGGGGTGTCCGGCCCGACTTCCTGTCCGGGCATTCGATCGGTGAGATCGCTGCCGCGCACGTGGCGGGGGTCCTGTCGCTGGACGACGCGTGCACGCTGGTGGCGGCGCGCGGCCGGCTGATGCAGGCCCTGCCGGCCGGTGGCGTGATGATCGCGGTGCAGGCTGCGGAGGACGAGGTCCTGCCGCTGCTGACGGACCGGGTGAGCATCGCCGCCGTGAACGGGCCGACCTCGGTCGTGATCGCCGGTGACGAGGACGCTGCCGCCGCGGTCGTGGAGGCCTTCGCCGATCGCAAGTCCAAGCGGCTGACGGTGAGCCACGCGTTCCACTCGCCGCACATGGATGGCATGCTGGACGACTTCCGCCAGGTCGTGCAGGGCCTCACCTTCGCCGCCCCGCGCATCCCGGTCGTGTCGAACCTGACCGGTGCCCTGGTCTCGGACGAGATGGGCTCGGCCGAGTTCTGGGTGCGGCACGTCCGTGAGGCGGTCCGTTTCCTGGACGGCATCCGCGCCCTGGAGGCCGCGGGCGTCACCACATACCTCGAACTCGGTCCGGACGGGGTGCTCTCCGCCCTCGCCCAGGACTGCGTCACCGACGGGAACCCCGCCTTCGCGCCGCTGCTGCGCAAGGGCCGCGCCGAGGCCGAGACGCTCGTCACCGCCCTGGCGCAGGCCCACGCCCACGGAGCCACCGTCGACTGGGCCGCGTACTGCGGCGGTACCGGCACCCGGCGCGTCGACCTGCCCACCTACGCCTTCCAGCGCCAGCGCTACTGGATCGAGCCCGGCACCCCGTCCGGCGACCTCGGCGCGGTGGGCCTGGACGAGGCCGCGCACCCGCTGCTCGGAGCCACGGTCGCCCTCGCCGACTCCGAGGGCTTCGTCTTTACCGCGCTGCTCTCGCCGACCACCCACCCCTGGCTGGTCGACCACGCCGTGATGGGCAGCGTGCTGCTCCCCGGCACCGCCTTCGTCGACCTGGCGATCTGGGCCGGCGACCAGGTCGGCTGCGACCTCGTCGAGGAACTCACCCTCGAAGCGCCGCTCGTCCTGGCCGAACGCGGCGGCGTACAGCTCCAGATGCACGTCAGCGCGCCCGACGGCGACGGAAGCGGGCGGCGTTCCTTCAGCCTCTCCTCCCGCCCGAAGGACGGTGCCACCGAGGAGTCCTGGACGCGTCACGCCGGCGGTGTCCTGGCCCCCGGCGCCGCCCCGGCCCCGGCGCCGTTCGCCGCCGGGCAGTGGCCCCCGGCCGGCGCCGAACCGCTCGCCACGGACGGCCTCTACGCGGACCTCGCCGAGGTCGGCATGGGCTACGGCCCGGCGTTCCGCGGCCTCACCGCCGCCTGGCGGCACGGGGACGGCGTCTTCGCCGAAGTCGCCCTGCCGGAAGAAGTCGCCTCCGCCGCCGCGGACTTCGGACTGCACCCCGCCCTCCTGGACGCGGCCCTGCACACGCTGGGCCTGGGCGTGCTGGGCGGCACCGAGGGCGAGGGCCGGCTCCCGTTCGCCTGGAGCGGCGTGACCCTCCACGCCAGCGGCGCCGACGCCCTGCGCGTGCACCTCGCCCCGACCGGTACCGGCGGCGGCGTACGCCTGGAGATCGCGGACGCGACGGGTGCGCCCGTCGCCACCGTCGACTCGCTCGTCCTGCGGGCCGTCTCGGCCGAGCAGGTCCGGGCGGCGGGCACCGCCCACCACGAGTCCGTGTTCCGGGTGGAGTGGACGGCACTGCCCGCGCCCGCCGCCCCGGCCGGCCGCTGGGCCGTCCTGGGCGCCGCGGTCCCCGCCGCCCTCCTCGGCGCGGTCCCGGCCGGCGACGCGATCACCGTCCATGCCGACCTGGCCGACCTGGCCGCCGCCGTCGAGGCGGGAGCGCCCGTCCCCGAGGCCATTTTCGCCGCCTACGGGCAGGCCGCGGACGGGGCCGACGCCGACGCCGACGCCGCGCCGGAGCTCTCCGCCGACGCCGTGCACCGGGCCGCGCACCACGCCCTGGCCCTCGCGCAGACCTGGCTGGGCGAAGAGCCCTTCACCGGCGACCGGTTCGCCGCCACCCGCCTCGTCGTCCTCACCCGGGGCGCCCTCACCACCGGCGCCGACGGCACCGCAACGGACCCGGCCGGCGACGCCGTCACCGAGCCCGCCACCGAGCCCGTCACCGACCCCGTCCACGCCGCCGTCCGCGGTCTGCTGCGCTCCGCGCAGGCCGAGCACCCCGACCGGCTGCTGCTGCTCGACACCGACGCCGACGAGGCCTCCGCACGGGCCCTGCCCGCGGCCCTCGCCACCGCCCTGGCCGCCGGCGAGCCGCAGCTCGCCGTCCGCGCCGGCACCGTCCTCGTCCCCCGTCTCGCCCGCGTGGCCCGGGACGCCGAAGCGGAGCAGCCCGCCCCGGCCGGCTTCGCGTACACGCCCGGCTCGACCGTGCTGATCACCGGCGCGGGCGGCCTCCTCGGCGGCCTGATCGCCCGCCGGCTCGTCGCCGAGCACGGCGTACGGCACCTGCTGCTCGTCGGCCGGCGCGGCGGATCCACCCCCGAGGCGCAGGCCCTCGGAGCCGAACTCGCCGCCGACGACGTGACGGTGACCTGGGCGGCGTGCGACGTCGCCGACCGGGACGCCCTCGCCGCCGTCCTGGCCGCCGTACCCGCCGAGCACCCGCTCGGCGCGGTCGTGCACACCGCAGGCGTGCTCGACGACGGCGTGATCACCTCCCTCACCCCCGAGCGCCTGTCGGCCGTCCTGCGCCCCAAGGTCGACGCGGCCTGCCACCTCCACGCACTGACCCGAGACCTCGACCTCTCCGCCTTCCTGCTGTTCTCCTCCATCGGCGGCGTCTTCGGCGGCGCCGGACAGGGCAACTACGCCGCGGCCAACGTCTTCCTCGACGTCCTCGCCCAGCACCGCCGCTCCCTCGGACTCCCCGCCACCTCCCTGGCCTGGGCCCTGTGGGCCGACGGGGCGGGCATGGCCGGCAGCCTGAGCGACGCCGACGTCAGCCGCATGACCCGCGGCGGACTGCCCCCGCTCACCTCGGCCGAGGGCCTCGACCTGTTCGACCTCGTCCACCGCCTCGACGAGCCCGCCCCCGTCCTGATGCGCGTCGACCTGCCCGGCCTGCGCGCGCAGGCCCAGAACGGAACCCTCTCCCCGCTGCTGCGCGGACTCGTACGGGTCCCCCTACGCCGCTCGGCGAACGGCGCGGCCACGGCGGGGGGCTCCTCCGGCCTGCGGCAGCGCCTCGCCGGGCTGCCGGCCGCCGAGCAGGACCGCATGCTGCTCGACCTCGTGCGCAAGCAGGTCGCCGCCGCCCTGGGCTACCCGGGCGCCTCCTCCGTCGAGCCGGGCCGCTCCTTCAAGGAGCTCGGCTTCGACTCCCTCACCGCCGTCGAACTGCGCAACCTCCTCGGGGAGGCCACCGGCCGCCGGCTGCCGGCCACCCTGGTCTTCGACTACCCGACCGCCACCGCCCTCGCCCAGTACCTGCGCGAGGAGATCGTCGGCGACCTGACCGCCGACGCCGCCCTCCCGGCCCGCCGGGCGGCCGCCGCCACGGCCCGCGCCGAGGACGACGACCCGATCGCGATCGTCGCGATGAGCTGCCGCTTCCCCGGCGGCGTCAGTACGCCCGAGGACCTGTGGCGGATGCTCGCCGAGGGCCGTGACGGCATCACCGCCTTCCCCGCCGACCGCGGCTGGGACCTCGACGCCCTCTACAGCGACGACCCCGACCGCGAGGGCACCAGCTACGTCCGCGAGGGCGGCTTCCTGCACGAGGCGGCCGAGTTCGACGCACCCTTCTTCGGGATCTCCCCGCGCGAGGCCCTCGCCATGGACCCGCAGCAGCGCCTGCTGCTGGAGACCACCTGGGAGACCTTCGAACGCGCCGGCATCGACCCCACCGGCCTGGGCGGCAGCCGCACCGGCGTGTTCGTCGGCTCCAACGCCCAGGACTACCTCCAGCTGTGGCTCAACGACGGCGACGGCCTGGAGGGCCACCTCGGCACCGGCAACGCGGCCAGCGTCGTCTCCGGCCGCATCTCCTACTCCTTCGGGCTGGAGGGCCCGGCCGTCACCGTCGACACCGCCTGCTCCTCCTCCCTCGTCACCCTGCACCTCGCCGCCCAGTCCCTGCGGAGCGGCGAGTGCGACATGGCCCTCTCCGGCGCCGTGACGATCATGTCCACGCCCGGGGCCTTCACCGAGTTCAGCCGGCAGCGCGGACTCGCGGAGAACGGCCGCATCAAGGCGTTCGCCGCGTCCGCCGACGGCACGATCTGGTCCGAGGGCGTGGGCCTGCTCCTCCTGGAGCGGCTCTCCGACGCCCGCCGCAACGGCCACCCGGTCCTCGCCGTCGTCCGCGGCACCGCCGTCAACCAGGACGGCGCCAGCAACGGCCTCACCGCCCCCAACGGCCCCTCCCAGCAG
Source organism: Streptomyces sp. AB3(2024) (assembly GCF_041862025.1). NCBI lineage: Bacteria > Bacillati > Actinomycetota > Actinomycetes > Kitasatosporales > Streptomycetaceae > Streptomyces > Streptomyces sp. AB3(2024). The sequence goes on along the minus strand of NZ_JBGWAB010000145.1, from coordinate 9,947 downwards.
CGCGTCATCCGCGAGGCCCTCGCCGACGCCGGCCTCACCGCCGCCGACGTGGACGCCGTCGAGGCGCACGGTACGGGTACGAAGCTGGGTGACCCGATCGAGGCGCAGGCGCTGCTGGCCACCTACGGTCAGGACCGGCCGGAGGGCCGGCCGCTGCTGCTGGGCTCGGTCAAGTCGAACATCGGGCACACGCAGGCCGTCGCCGGTGTCGCCGGCGTGATCAAGATGGTCATGGCCATGGGCCACGGGGAGCTGCCCCAGACCCTCCACATCGACGAACCGACCCCCTTCGTCGACTGGTCGGCCGGTGACATCGCGCTGCTGACCGAGCGGCGGGAGTGGCCGGAGACCGGCCGTCCGCGCCGGGCGGGCATCTCCTCGTTCGGCTACAGCGGCACCAACGCCCACGCCGTCATCGAGCAGGCACCGCAGCCCGCGGCCGCCACCGCCCCGGCTCCGGCTCCGGCCGGCCCCGGACTCCCGGTGCTGCCCTGGCTCGTGTCCGGCCGTACGGCGGCCGCCCTGCGGGCCCAGGCGGAACGCCTCATCCCGACCGCGGCCGACGCCGTCGTCGCACCCGGAGGCCGGGGCGCGCTCGACCTCGGCCACTCCCTTGCCACGCACCGCGCGGCCCTGGAACACCGCGCGGTGGTGCTCGGCGCCCCCTCGGACGGCGAAGCCCTCGTCGCCCGCCTGACCGCCCTGGCCGCCGGCGAGCCCGTACCGGGTCTGGTCCGGGGCACGGTGTCGAGCGGCGGGCTCGCCTTCCTCTTCACCGGTCAGGGCAGCCAGCGCCTGGGGATGGGGCGTGAACTGTATGACGCCTTCCCGGTGTTCGCGGACGCGCTGGACGCGGTGTGCGAGGGGCTCTCCCTCGAACTGCCGCTGAAGGAGGTGCTGTTCGGGGCGGATGCCGCTCTGCTGGACGAGACGCGGTTCACGCAGCCGGCGTTGTTCGCGGTGGAGGTGGCGCTGTTCCGGCTCGTGGAGAGCTGGGGTGTCCGGCCCGACTTCCTGTCCGGGCATTCGATCGGTGAGATCGCCGCCGCGCACGTGGCGGGGGTCCTGTCGCTGGACGACGCGTGCATGCTGGTGGCGGCGCGCGGCCGGCTGATGCAGGCCCTGCCGGCCGGCGGCGTGATGATCGCGGTGCAGGCTGCGGAGGACGAGGTCCTGCCGCTGCTGACCGGCCGGGTGAGCATCGCTGCTGTCAATGGTCCGCGTTCGGTCGTGATCGCCGGTGACGAGGACGCCGCGACGGCCGTCGTGGAAGCCTTCGCGGACCGGAAGTCCAAGCGGCTGACGGTGAGCCACGCGTTCCACTCGCCGCACATGGACGGCATGCTGGAGGACTTCCGCCAGGTCGTGGCGGGGCTGGCCTTCGAGACCCCGCGGATCCAGATCGTCTCGAACCTGACCGGGGCGATCGTCTCCGACGAGATGGCCTCTGCGGACTTCTGGGTCCGCCACGTCCGCGAGGCCGTGCGCTTCCTCGACGGCGTCCGCGCCCTGGAGGCGGCCGGAGTCACGACCTTCCTGGAGCTGGGGCCGGACGGCGTGCTGTCCGCCCTCGCCCAGGACTGCCTCACGGGTGACGCGGACGTCGCCCTCGCCCCGGTGCTGCGCACCGGACGCGGCGAGGCCGAGTCCCTGGTCGGCGCCGTGGCCCAGGCGCACGTGCGGGGTGTGGAGGTGGACTGGTCCGCCTTCTTCGCCGGTACGGGCGCCCGCCGGATCGAGCTGCCGACGTACGCCTTCCAGCGCCGGCGCTACTGGCCGGAGACCGTCCTGTCGGTCGGCGCCGCCGCCCCCGCTCCGGCGGTGGGCGCGGTGGACGCCCGCTTCTGGGAGGCGGTGGAGAGCGGCGACCTCAGCTCCCTGGCGTCCGAACTGCACGTGGCCGACGACGCGCGCGTCAGCGACCTCGTCCCCGCCCTGTCGGCATGGCGCCGCCAGGGCCAGGAGCAGTCCGAGGTGGACGGCTGGCGGTACCGGGTGTCCTGGAAGCCGGTGATGGACTCCGTGGGGGGTGCGCGGCTTTCCGGGGTGTGGCTGGTGGTTGTTCCGGCCGGTGGTGTGGATGACACGGCTGTGGTGGAGGGGTTGGCCGCTCGGGGGGCTGAGGTCCTTCGGGTGGTGGTCGAGCCCGGTACGGACCGGGACGCGCTGGCCGGGCTGCTGACCGGGGCCGGCCCCGTGGCGGGTGTGGTGTCGTTGCTGGCGCTGGACGAGGCTGCGGGTGTGGTGCCGTCGGCTGAGCTGGTGCGGGTGTTGGGTGAGGCCGGGGTGGGGGCGCCGTTGTGGTGTCTGACCCGGGGTGCGGTGAGTGTGGGCCGTTCGGACCGCCTCGTGTCTGCGGTTCAGGCGCAGGTGTGGGGTCTGGGCCGGGTTGCCGCTCTGGAGGTTCCGGAGCGCTGGGGTGGCCTGGTGGATCTTCCGGAGGTGTGGGACGAGCGGGTGATGGCCCGGCTGGCTGGTGTGCTGGCGGGTGGTCTTGCCGGTGAGGACCAGGTAGCGGTCCGGTCCTCCGGGGTGTTCGGGCGTCGGCTGGTTCGGGCGGCTGCCGGGGACTCGGGCTCGTGGGTGCCGTCCGGGACCGTGCTGGTCACTGGTGGTACGGGTGCTCTGGGTGGTCGGGTTGCGCGCTGGCTGGCCGGCGCGGGCGCCGAGCGTCTGGTGTTGACCAGTCGCCGGGGCGCTGACGCGCCCGGCGCCGCCGAGCTGGCGGCGGAGCTCGCGGAGACGGGCGTCGAGGTGTCGGTGGTGGCGTGTGATGCCGCTGACCGTGATGCGCTGCGGGAGCTGCTTGCCGTCGAGGCGGGGACGCTGACGGCTGTGGTGCATACCGCGGGTGTGCTGGATGACGGTGTGCTGGAGGCGCTGACTCCTGAGCGGTTCGAGAGCGTGCTGCGGGCGAAGGCCGCGTCGGCGCTGAACCTGCACGAGCTGACCGTCGAGCTCGGGATCGAGCTGTCCGCGTTCGTGTTGTTCTCCTCGATGAGCGGCACCATCGGTGCGGCCGGTCAGGGCAACTATGCCGCTGCGAACGCCTACCTGGATGCCCTTGCGGAGCAGCGGCGGTCCGCCGGGCTGGCCGCGACCTCGATCGCGTGGGGCCCCTGGGCAGGCAGTGGTATGGCCGCCGACGAGGCGATGGACGCGCGCATGCGGCGGGGCGGCGTACCGCCCATGAACGCCGACCTCGCGATCACCGCGCTCCGCCAGGCGGTCGGGTCCGACGAGGCGGCGCTGACCGTCGCCGACTTCGACTGGGCCGCGTTCGCGCCCGGTTTCACCGCTGTGCGCGCCGGACGGCTGCTCGCCGACCTGCCCGAGGTCGAGGCCGCCACCCGAGGTGCGATGCGCGCCGAGGACCGGACCGAGCGTACGGGTTCGTCGCTCGCCGAGCAGCTCCGCGGCCTGTCGGCCGGGGACCGGGCCCCCTTCCTCCTCGACCTGGTGCGTACGCGGGTCGCCGAGGTCCTCGGGCACTCCGGGGCCGATGACGTCGAGGCCGGGCGGGCCTTCCGCGAGATCGGTTTCGACTCGCTCACCGCCGTCGAGCTGCGCAACCGCCTCGGCGCCACCACCGGCCTGCGGCTGCCCGCCACGCTCGTCTACGACTACCCCACCCCGGCCGCACTGGCCGGCTACCTGCTCGCCGAGCTTCTCGGCGCGCAGACGGAGGCCTCCGGCCCCGTGGCCACGGTGGTCGATGACGACCCGATCGCGATCGTCGCGATGAGCTGCCGCTTCCCCGGCGGCGTACGGACGCCCGAGGACCTCTGGCAGCTCCTCGCCTCCGGCACCGACGCGATCGCCGAACTCCCCCTGGACCGCGGCTGGGACCTCGACGCCCTCTACGACGCCGACCCGGGCGCCCAGGGCACCTCGTACGCCCGAGAGGGCGGGTTCCTCTACGACGTCGCCGACTTCGACGCCGACTTCTTCGGCATCTCCCCGCGCGAGGCCCTGGCCATGGACCCGCAGCAGCGCCTGCTGCTGGAGACCTCGTGGGAGGCGTTCGAGCGCGCCGGAATCGACCCCGAGACGCTGCGTGGCAGCCAGGCCGGTGTCTTCGTCGGCACGAATGGGCAGGACTACCTGTCGGTGCTCCTGGAGGAACCGGCCGGTCTCGAAGGCCACTTGGGTACCGGCAACGCCGCGAGCGTCGTCTCCGGACGGCTGTCGTACGTGTTCGGGCTGGAAGGCCCGGCGGTCACCGTCGACACGGCCTGCTCGTCCTCGCTGGTCGCCCTGCACTGGGCGATCCAGGCCCTGCGCAACGGCGAGTGCTCGATCGCACTGGCCGGCGGTGTCACCGTCATGTCGACACCGGGCACGTTCATCGAGTTCAGCCGTCAGCGTGGTCTGGCCGCCGACGGCCGGATCAAGGCGTTCGCGGAGGGTGCGGACGGTACGGGCTGGGGTGAGGGTGTCGGCATGCTGCTCGTGGAGCGGCTGTCGGATGCCCGCCGCAACGGGCATCCGGTGCTGGCGGTGGTGCGGGGTTCGGCCGTCAACCAGGACGGTGCGAGCAACGGCCTGACGGCGCCCAACGGCCCGTCCCAGCAGCGGGTGATCCGGGCTGCCCTCGCGAGTGCGGGCCTCTCCGCCGCCGAGGTGGACGCGGTCGAGGCGCACGGTACCGGTACCACCCTCGGTGACCCGATCGAGGCGCAGGCGCTGCTGGCCACCTACGGTCAGGACCGGCCCGAGGGGCAGCCGCTGCTGCTCGGCTCGGTCAAGTCGAACATCGGTCACACGCAGGCCGCAGCCGGTGTGGCCGGTGTGATCAAGATGGTCATGGCCATGCAGCACGGGCAGCTGCCCGAGAGCCTCCACATCGACCGGCCGTCCCCGCAGGTCGACTGGGAGGCGGGTGACATCGCGCTGCTGACCGAGCGGCGGGAGTGGCCGGAGACCGGCCGTCCGCGCCGGGCGGGCATCTCCTCGTTCGGCTTCAGCGGCACCAACGCCCACACGATCATCGAGCAGGCGCCGCCCGCGGAGTCCGGCGCGGACACCGCCGCATCCGTGGACCCGGGCCTCGCGCCCCTGCCGCTGGTGCTCTCGGCGAAGGGCGCGGCGGGCCTCCGGGCCCAGGCCGACGGACTGCGGGCGCGACTGCTCGCCGACCCAGGGCTGCGCCTGTCCGATGTCGCCAGGACCCTTGCCGTCGGCCGCTCGGCGTTCGAGGACCGGGCGGCGGTCGTCGCGGCGGACCGCGAGGGGCTGCTGGCCGGGCTCGCGGCGCTGGCGCAGGACGGCTCGGCGGCCGGGGTGGTGACGGGCTCGCCCCAGGGCGGGAAGCTCGCCTTCCTCTTCACCGGTCAGGGCAGTCAGCGCCTGGGGATGGGGCGTGAGCTGTATGACGCCTTCCCGGTGTTCGCGGATGCGCTGGACGAAGTGTGTGCCTGGTTCGACCTGGACGTACCGCTGAAGGAGGTGCTGTTCGGGGCGGATGCCGCTCTGCTGGACGAGACGCGGTTCACGCAGCCGGCGTTGTTCGCGGTGGAGGTGGCGCTGTTCCGGCTCGTGGAGAGCTGGGGTGTCCGGCCCGACTTCCTGTCCGGGCATTCGATCGGTGAGATCGCCGCCGCGCACGTGGCGGGGGTCCTGTCGCTGGACGACGCGTGCACGCTGGTGGCGGCGCGCGGCCGGCTGATGCAGGCCCTGCCGGCCGGCGGCGTGATGATCGCGGTGCAGGCTTCGGAGGACGAGGTCCTGCCGCTGCTGACGGACCGGGTGAGCATCGCCGCGATCAACGGTCCGCGTTCGGTCGTGATCGCCGGTGACGAGGACGCCGCGACGGCCGTCGTGGAAGCCTTCTCGGACCGGAAGTCCAAGCGGCTGACCGTGAGCCACGCCTTCCACTCGCCGCGCATGGACGGGATGCTGGACGACTTCCGCCGGGTCGCGGCCGGGCTCACGTACGAGAGCCCGCGCATCCCGGTCGTGTCGAACCTGACCGGGGCGATCGTCTCCGACGAGATGGGTTCGGCGGACTTCTGGGTCCGCCACGTCCGCGAGGCCGTCCGCTTCCTCGACGGCATCCGCACCCTGGAAGCCGCCGGGGTCACCACGTACCTCGAACTCGGCCCCGACGGAGTCCTCTCCGCCCTCGGGCAGGAATGCCTCAGCGTGGACGGGGCCGCCTTCGTGCCCCTCCTCCGCAAGGGCCGTCCCGAGGCGGAGACGGCGATGACCGCCCTGGCGCGGAGCCACGTCCGTGGCATCGGGGTCGACTGGCGGGCGGTCCACGGAACCGGCGCCGTACGCGTCGACCTGCCGACCTACGCCTTCCAGCGTCAGCGCTACTGGCCGCAGACGCCGCTCGTACGACGCGGCGGGTCGAAGGCCCGGACCGGGATCGACGGATGGCGCTACCAGGTCTCGTGGAAGCCGCTGACGGACTCTGCTGCCGGTGCCGGCCTGTCCGGTGCCTGGCTGGTCGCGGTGCCCGCCACGGGTGTGGATGCGACGGCTGTGGTGGACGCGCTGGCCGCGCGCGGTGCCGAGGTACGCCGCCTCGTGGTCGAGCCCGGTACGGACCGGGACGCGCTGGGCGGTCTGCTGACCGGGGCCGGCCCCGTGGCGGGTGTGGTGTCGTTGCTGGCGCTGGACGAGGCTGCGGGGGTCGTCGCGACGGCCGCCCTCGTGCAGGCGCTGGGCGACGCCGGGGTGGAGGCGCCGTTGTGGTGCCTGACCCGGGGTGCGGTGAGTGTGGGCCGTTCGGACCGCCTCGTCTCTGCGGTTCAGGCGCAGGTGTGGGGTCTGGGCCGGGTTGCCGCTCTGGAGGTTCCGGAGCGCTGGGGTGGCCTGGTGGATCTTCCCGAGGTGTGGGACGAGCGGGCGATGGCCCGGCTGGTCGGCGTACTGGCGGGCGGGAGCGGCGAGGACCAGGTCGCGGTCCGGTCCTCGGGCGTGTTCGGGCGGCGTCTCGTGCGTGCCGCTGCCCTCGCAGAGGACGCCCCGTCGTGGGCGCCGTCCGGGACGGTGCTGGTCACGGGCGGTACGGGTGCCCTCGGCGCCCATGTGGCGCGCTGGCTGGCCGGCGCGGGTGCCGAGCGTCTGGTGCTGACCAGTCGCCGGGGCGCTGACGCGCCCGGCGCCGCCGAGCTGGCGGCGGAGCTCGCGGAGACGGGCGTCGAGGTGTCGGTCGTGGCGTGCGACGCCGCCGACCGTGATGCGCTGCGTACGCTCCTCGCGGCGGAAGCCGACACGCTGACCGCGGTCGTGCACACCGCCGGCGTCCTCGACGACGGCGTGCTCGACTTCCTGACCCCCGAGCGGTTCGAGAGCGTGCTGCGGGCCAAGGCGGATTCCGCCCTCAACCTGCACGAGCTGACCGCCGAGCTCGGCATCGAGCTCTCCGCCTTCGTGCTCTTCTCGTCCGTCACGGGTACCTGGGGCACGGCCGGCCAGGGCAACTACGCCGCCGCCAACGCCTACCTGGACGCCCTCGCCGAACAGCGGCGGGCCGCCGGGCTGGCCGCGACCTCGATCGCCTGGGGTCCGTGGGCCGAGGGCGGCATGGCAGCCGACGGAGCGCTGGAGTCCCGCATGCGCAAGGGCGGCGTGCCGCCCATGGCGGCCGGGCCGGCCATCGGCGCCCTGCACCGCGCCCTCGACGCCGACGACGCGGTCGTGACCGTCGTGGACGTGGACTGGGACCGCTTCGCCCCCGGCTTCACCGCCGGGCGCGCCGGCCACCTCCTCGCCGAGCTGCCCGAGGCGCGTGGCGCCCTCGCCGCCCGCGCGGGCACCGACGGCCGGTCCGACACGGCCGCCGGCGGCCGCGACTCCCTCGCCGGCCGGCTGGCGGGCCTGTCCGCCGCCGAGCGGGACCGGATGCTGCTCGACCTGGTCCGCAAGGAGGTCGCCGCGGTCCTCGGCCACACCGGCGTCGAAAGGGTCGGCGCGGGGCGGGCGTTCAAGGAACTCGGCTTCGACTCGCTGACCGCCGTCGAACTGCGCAACCGGCTGGGCACGGCCACGGGGCTGCGGCTCCCGGCCACGCTGATCTACGACTACCCGACCTCCGCCGACCTGGCCGACCACCTGCGCGGCGAACTGCTGGGCACGGGCGATGCGGCGGCCCTGGCGGCCGCGTCGGACCGGACGGGCCGGGCGGTCGAGGACGACCCCATCGCGATCGTGGCGATGAGCTGCCGCTTCCCCGGAGGCGTGCGGACCCCGGAGGACCTCTGGCGACTGCTGGCATCCGGTGGCGATGCGATCGGCGAGTTCCCGGCCGACCGCGGCTGGGACGCCGAGGAGCTGTTCGGGCCGCGCTCCGAGCAGGAGGCCGCGTACGCCCGCGAAGGCGGATTCCTCTACGACGTGGCGCAGTTCGACCCCGGTTTCTTCGGGATCTCGCCGCGCGAGGCCCTGGCGATGGACCCGCAGCAGCGCCTGCTGCTGGAGACCTCGTGGGAGGCGTTCGAGCGGGCGGGCATCGACCCGTCGTCGCTGCGCGGGAGCCAGGCCGGCGTCTTCGTCGGCACCAACGGGCAGGACTACCTCTCGCTCGTGCTGAACTCCGCCGACGGCGGCGACGGCTTCATGAGCACCGGCAACTCCGCGAGCGTCGTCTCCGGCCGGCTGTCCTACGTCTTCGGTCTCGAAGGCCCGGCCGTCACCGTCGACACCGCCTGCTCGGCCTCGCTCGTCGCCCTGCACCTCGCGGTGCAGGCGCTGCGCAGCGGCGAGTGCTCGATCGCACTGGCCGGCGGTGTCACCGTCATGTCGACGCCGGGCGCGTTCGTCGAGTTCGCCCGGCAGGGCGGCCTCGCCGCCGACGGGCGGATCAAGGCGTTCGCGGAGGGTGCGGACGGTACGGGCTGGGGTGAGGGTGTCGGCATGCTGCTCGTGGAGCGGCTGTCGGATGCCCGCCGTAACGGGCATCCGGTGCTGGCTGTGGTGCGGGGTTCGGCCGTCAACCAGGACGGTGCGAGCAACGGCCTGACGGCGCCCAACGGCCCGTCCCAGCAGCGGGTGATCCGGGCTGCCCTCGCAAATGCGGGTCTGTCGGCGGCCGAGGTGGACGTGGTCGAGGCGCACGGTACGGGTACGAAGCTGGGTGACCCGATCGAGGCGCAGGCGCTGCTGGCGACGTACGGCCAGGAGCGGTCGGCCCACGAGCCGCTGCTGCTCGGTTCGATCAAGTCGAACATCGGGCACACGCAGGCGGCTGCCGGTGTGGCCGGCGTCATGAAGATGGTGCTGGCGATGCAGCACGGGGTGCTTCCGCAGACCCTGCACGTGGACGAGCCCACCCCGCACGTCGACTGGACGGCGGGCGACATCGAGATCCTGACCGAGCGGCGGGACTGGCCGGAGACCGGCCGCCCGCGCCGCGCGGGCGTGTCCTCGTTCGGCGTGAGCGGAACGAACGCGCACACCATCCTGGAGCAGGCACCCGAGGACCCCGAGGTTGATGGGGCTGCCGAGAGCGCGGGCGGTTCCACCTGGCCGTGGATCCTGTCGGGCAGGACGCAAGCCGCCCTGCGCGACCAGGCTGCCCGGCTCCTCGCCCACCTCGGTGATCAGCGGCCGGTGGACGTCGGCCACTCGCTCGCGACCGGCCGGGCCCTGCTCGACCACCGGGCCGTGATCGTCGCCGGGGCGGAGGAGGAGTACCGCGAGGCGCTCACCGCGCTGGCGGCGGGCGACTCCGCCGCCGCGCTGACGCAGGGCGTGGCCACCACCGAACAGCAAGTGGCGTTCCTGTTCACCGGTCAGGGCAGCCAGCGGCCGGGAATGGGGCGGGAGCTGTACGACGCCTTCCCGGTGTTCGCCGATGCGCTGGACGCGGTGTGCGCACGGCTGGACCTCGAACTGCCGCTGAAGGAGGTTCTGTTCGGTTCTGATGCCGAGGTGTTGGACCGTACGGAGTTCACGCAGCCGGCGTTGTTCGCGGTGGAGGTGGCGTTGTTCCGGCT
>NZ_JBGWAB010000144.1:0-19074 GCF_041862025.1 Streptomyces sp. AB3(2024) | reverse complement strand
GGATACTTTTTATTTTTAAATAAATAAAAAATTTTTTCGGGTCGGGCTGCTTGTGCGTTTGTCGGGGGAGCGGCGGGGGGGGGGGGGGTCCGCGGGCCGCAGGGCGCTCTCCGCCGGCCCGTCGGCGGAGGGGGCGGCCCTGCCGTTCGAGCGGTGTTCCGGCGGGGCTCCGGCGTCGTTCCAGTGACTGCCGAGCGCGAATGCCGGTGAGCAAACCGCTAAAGCGGTTTGTATTGATTGCGCCGGTGGCGCGGGGACGCCCTTCTGTGGTCTGAACCTGGCGGCGGGCCGGCCCGCGGGGAAGGGCCACAGGGGCGTGCGACCCAACCACATGGTCGGTTCTCAGCCGTTTCGTGGCCGCCGGACGCCCCTTCCAGGGTGACTCTTCCTGCCCTCCGGGCCCCTGGAGAGGCCCCTCATCGGCCTTCTGGCCAGGAAAGTCCCAGTTCAGGGGGTGCGCTTCAGGGGTCGATGCGGCCACCGGGGGGCTAAAAACGGTACAGCCGGTTTGGTATTGACAAACCGGCCCGGCTGTTTTTTGCTCATTCCAGCGAAAGTCGAGGGCTCATCCATGGACGAAGCAGGGGAGTACGGCGTGGACATCGATGTACTGGGCGCACTGACCGTGCGGGAGAACGGGGTCTCCATCACGCCGACCGCCGCCAAGCCCCGTCAGGTGCTGGCCCTGCTCGCGCTCCACGCGGACCAGGTGGTCCCGGTGTCCGCGCTGATCGAGGAACTGTGGGGCGAGCAGCCGCCGCGCAGTGCCCGTACGACGCTCCAGACGTACGTGCTGCAGCTGCGCGGTCTGATCGCCACCGCACTGGAGGGCACCGACGGGACGCGGACCCCCAAGGACGTGCTCGTCACGCTGCCCGGCGGCTACATGCTCAGCAGCGCCGGCGGGACCAGCGACGTCCGCGAATTCGACCGGCTGGCCGGAATGGGCTACCGGGCGATGGACGCGGGCGACTTCCCCGGTGCCGCGCGGCTGCTGCGCGAGGCGCTGGCGCTCTGGTCCGGGCCGGCCTTCGCCGACGTGGAGGGCGGCGTCCAGCTGGACATGGAGACGCGGCGCCTGGAGGAGACCCGGCTGTGCGCGCTCGACCAGCGCATCGAGGCCGACCTGCGCCTGGGCCGGCACCGCGAACTGCTCGCGGAACTGACGGTCCTGGCCAGCCGCTACCGCATCCACGAGAACCTGCACGGGCAGTTCATGCTCGCCCTCCACCGCTCCGGCCGCCGCGGCGAGGCGCTCAGCGTCTACCAGCGGCTGCGCGCCACCCTCGTCCGCGAGCTCGGCATCGAGCCGTCCTCCGCGCTGCGCGGTCTCCAGCGGTCGATCCTGATGAGCGGCCCGGAGAACCCGGCGGAATCCCCGGAGACGGCCCGCAAGCGGCTTGCCCGAGTGGGCTGACGGATCATTAAAAGATCATTCGCCCACTCCTTTCCGGTACCTCCCGGAAATCCGTGGAACGAATTTGCGGATCAGGCAAGCGGAACAGAGGCGACCGAACCGATCTGCGGGCTGAGCAGGGTTTCTGGCAGCCAATCGGAAGGCGGCGTTTCGAATCCCGCGGCTGTTCGCCCCCTTCGGAGGTCTGCTCGACGTCGGCTTGAGAACACGGTGACGCCGCCCTGGGCTGCCTTACCGTCATCGGGTCGAATACTGAAAACCGTGAGTATCTCGACAAAATAACGGAGGGGAGACGGGAGACCGTGGAGATTCAGGTTCTGGGTCCGTTGAGTGCCGAGGTCAACGGGGCATCGATCGTTCCTACGGCGGGCAAGCCGCGTCAGATCCTGGCGCTTCTCGCGCTCTACCCGGGCCGGGTGATGCCCGTACCGACCCTGATGGAGGAGATCTGGGGGACCAAGCTCCCGGAGAGCGCCCTCACCACCCTGCAGACCTACATCCTGCAGCTGCGCCGCAGACTGGGCACCGCGATGGGGCCGGGCGCGCCCGGCACGGCCAAGGACGTGCTCGCGACCCGGCACGGAGGCTACCTGCTCCAGATCCCGCAGGAGTCGGTGGACGTCCACGCGTACGAGGCCCTGGTGGCCGGCGGCCAGAGCGCCTTCGACGAGGGCGACGACGAACGCGCGGCGCAGATGCTGCGCAAGGCCCTCGACCTGTGGCAGGGGCCCGCCCTCGTCGACGTCAAGGTCGGGCCGATCCTGGAGATCGAGGTGCTGCGGCTGGCGGAGAGCCGGCTGGTCACCACCGAGCGGCGCATCGACGTGGACCTGCGCCTGGGACGGCACAGCGAACTCCTCGCCGAGCTCACCGAGCTGATGGCCAGGAACCCGCAGCACGAGGGCCTGCACTCGCAGGCGATGGTCGCGCTGTACCGGTCGGGACGGCAGGCCACCGCGCTGGACGTGTACCGCAGGCTCCGGGCCCGGCTGATCGGCGAACTCGGCGTGGAGCCCTCGCAGCAGCTCCAGCGCCTGCACCAGGCGATGCTCCGGGTGGACCCGGCGCTCGACGTGGCCGCGGGCCCGCGCCGCAGCTCGACCTTCGACCTCTACGCGGCCTGACGCGACGGTCGTCCGGGTACGGCGGTCCGGGTACGGCGGGGCCGTGGCAGGGCGCGCGTCGACGGCTCCAGCGCGGCTGGCCGACGGCGTGAGCGGCTCTCCATCCGGTGGGACCAGGCTCGTCGCGACCCGGTGTGCGCCGACGCCCCGGTGGACGAGGGGAGAGGCAAGCCATGGACCGGCTGGAGCTCACGGAGCTGGCCCGCATCCTGCGGATCTGGGGAGGCGAGGAGGAGTGCGTGGAGCTGAGCGAGGACGTGCAGGACCTGTACTGGGACGAGCTCGGCTACGACTCGCTCTCCGTCCTGCAGGCCATCGGCTCCATCGAGCGGAAGTACGACGTCCTCCTCGACGGCGAGCTGCTCGAACGGGCGGACACGCCGAGGAGCTTCCTGCGGTGCGTCAACCGGGTCCTGCGCAGCCGGGCCGCCGCCGCGGTGTGATCGCAGGTACCGGCGGGGCCGGCCGCGTGCGGAAATCGAGCGACATTCCAAGGGGACTCCGGCGGATACAGACAGACTCTGCGTCAAGCGTTGAGAGAGGTGTCTGATGTCTGTCGAGCGAGTACACCGGATGTCACACGCGGTCGACGCGGCCGCACCGGCCGGGGTCCTGTACAACGTGGTGGCCGACACGGCGCCGTGGCCGCTGTTCCTGCCGGACACCGTGCACGTGGAGAGGCTTGAGTTCGACGGCACCACGGACCGGTACGCCCACTGGGCGATCGCGGACGGGACCGCGCGGCCGTCGCTGTGGCGGCGGACCCTGGACGCGCACCACCGCCGCGTCGGCTTCCGCCAGGAGCGTCCGGCCGACCCCGTGACCACCTCCGGCGGCTCGTGGAGCGTGGAGGAGCTCGCTCCGGGCTGGTCGCGGCTGTCGCTGGAGCAGGACATCACCGTCGCCGGGAACCGGACGGCGGACGTCGCGCGCGTGCTCGCTTCCGCGCAGGCCGAAGCCCATGGCGTACTCGGCCGGCTGGCCGCCCTCGCGGAGCGCTGGCAGCGGCTCGACGGGCTACTGCTGTCCTTCGAGGACTCGGTGCGGATCCCGGGACCGGCCGAACCCGTCCACGAGTTCCTCTACCGGGTGGGCTCCTGGCCCGGCCGGGTCGCGCACGTCGTGGGCGCCGACGTCACGGAGGACCGCCCGGGGGTGCAGCGCACCCGTCTGGTCAACCTGGCCGACGACGGCTCCGCGTACACCACGGAGGAGGTGCGGGTGTGCTTCCCGGCGGCCGGCCGCATCGTCTTCAAGCGCACCCGGCCGCACCCCCTGCTGGCCGCGCACGCCGGGGAGTGGTCCGTCGAGCCGGACGCCACGGGGGTCACCGTGGTGTGCCGGCACGACGTGCTGCTCGACGAGGGCGCGGTCGAGCGGATGCTGGGACCCGGCGCGGATCCCGCGCGGGCGGGCCGGCACGTGCGGGAGGTGCTGGGCCGGGAGAGCCGGGCCACCCTGGAGCCCGCGCAGCAGTACGCCAGGGAGTCGGTCAGGAGCCTGCGGCCGGTGTGAGCGGGCCGACGGGACCCGGCCCCTGGCCCGTACCCCCGATCGCGGGGTACGGGCCAGGGGCCGTTTCCGGTTGTCCGTCATGTCCGTCATGTCCGTCGTGCACGTCGTGCACGTCGTGTCCGTCGGCGGTCGGCGGGGCGGGGGCCGCCCGGCGCGTCAGGAGCCGCGGCCGGCGGCGCCCAGGGCGCGCAGGGTGGCCGGGGCCGCCAGACAGGGCATGACCACCCGCCAGAACCCGGCCAGCGTGCGCGGGGCGAGCCACTGCGGGTCGTCCCGGCCGAGCACCTCGAAGCCGAGCGTGGCGGCCACCACCGTCGTGGCGACGCTCTGGCGGTTGAGGCCGGGCAGCAGGGCGTCCTCGTGCGCCGCCTCCGTCAGCAGCCGGTGGACGTACTCGTGCCACTCCCCGGGCAGGGCGAACGACGACGGGTAGGTGGGCTCCCGGCTGAGCTGGAAGCCGGCCCGTGCCACCACGTCGGACAGGAGCAGCCCGGCGAGGGCCTGGGAGCTGTCCGCCAGGGCCTGGAGGGCCGAGGTGCGCCGCGCGTACACCTCCCGGGCCGCCGCGCGCAGCGCCCGCGCGGCAGCCGCCTCGACGGCCGCCGCGATCGCGGCCTTGTTCTCGAAGTGGAAGTGCAGCGCGCCCGGGCTGACTCCGGCTCCGACGCTGATCATGCTCAGCGTCGCCTCTGCGTACCCGCGCCGTCCGAACACCCTGGCCGCCGATTCGATCAGTGCGCGGCGGGTGCGGACAGCGCGTTCTTGTTTGATCACGCATAGCTCCTGTATCAGTTTCCTTCTATTATTAAACCGTCCCGTTGGTATTGGAAGCGGGTGTGGGTCCCTCCGGATGGCCTGTTCTGCATGGTTTTTCGCCTACCGATGGCCCGATTTAACCCTTTTATCGAGAGCCTGGCTGTGTTTTGTGGGCTTTGACAAACCGACGCAGCGGTTTGTATCTTCTTGACGTTGACCCAACCGAGCTTGAGGGAGGGGGGCAGATGAACCAGCGGACCATGGCTGTGCTGGAACCTCACACAGTCGCCGCGGGAGCGAACGGCGGTTTCTCACCGGCCGAAGGGCCGAGAACACCGCAGCACACGCCGACGCAGTCGGCGCTGTGGCGGATCCTCATCGTGGAGAGCAACTCGGCCGAGGCCGAGACGCTGGCGCGCGGTCTGCGCCGGCACGGGCACGAGGTCGACATCGTGGGTACCGGCGGCGAGGCGCTGCGCAGCTACGTGGACGCCGACCTGGTGCTCCTGGACCTGGAACTGCCCGACCTGGACGGCCTGGAGGTCTGCCGGGGCATCCGCGCCGCCCACGAGATCCCCCTGATAGCGGTCACCGCCCGGGGCAGCGAACTCGACCGGGTCCTCGGCCTCCAGGCGGGCGCGGACGACTACCTGGCCAAGCCCTACGGATTCCGCGAACTGATGGCCCGCATGGAGGCCGTCATGCGCCGGGCGCGCCCCACCCGGCCCGTCGCCGCCACCATCACCCGTGGTCCGCTGCGGATCGACTCGGGGACGCGCGAGGTGACGCTGGACGGGGTGCCCGTCGAGACCACCCGCAAGGAGTTCGACATGCTCTACCTCCTCGCGTCCCATCCCGACACCGTCATCCCCCGCAAGATGCTGATGCAGCAGGTGTGGGGCGACTCCTGGTCCCGCCGGACCGTGGACACGCACGTGAGCACCCTGCGCAACAAGATAGGCGCCGGATGGATCATCACCATCCGCGGCGTCGGCTTCCGGTTCGGCCAGGGCTGAGCCCGGCCCGCCCCGCGCACCCGCGCGGGAGCACGCAGACCACCGCAACGAGCCGAGGGGGGAACGACATGACGGTGACGGCACTGTGTCACGGGGAGGGCTGCCGCGGCGCCGGAGCCGACGGACGCCCCCGCCGGCGTACGGTCCGGGACGGCCGGCTGTGCCGGACCTGCCGGGACCACCTGTCGGCGGGCCTCGGCGAACTGGCGCACCTGTACGAGGAGTGCGGGCGCGTCCTCGGCGGGACGACCCCCGGCAGCCTGCGCGAGCGGACGACCGGCGGTGAGCTGCCCGGACTCCCCTTCAACGGGGCCGCGGCCGACGTACGGGCCCGGATGGTTTCCGTGCTCGGCTCCTGGGGCGGCCTCGTCGCACAGGAGCGCGGGCTCCCCGCACCGCCGCGCACCGTCGCCGACCTGACCGCCTTCCTGCAGCGCAACGCCGACTGGATCGCCGCCCACCCGGCGGCCGCGGAGGCCTCCGAGGAGATCGCCCGCCTGGTCCGGTCCGGACGCCGCGCCGCCTTCCCCGAACCGGCCCGCACCTTCCGCCTCGGCGACTGCCCCGAGCCCGGCTGCCCCGGAGCCCTGGCCCTGTCCGTCCGCGACGCGGACCGGAGCGCCGGCCGGGCGGTCGTGTGCGACAGCGACCCGGCCCACCGCTGGACCAGCGACCGGTGGAGCGAGCTGAGCGACTCCATGGAGGCCGGGCGGGCACCCGCCGCCGCACCGGCCACCGAACGCTGGCTCACCGCCGGTGACATCGCGCAGCTGTGGCACACCCCGACGGGGACCGTGTACCGGCTGGCGAGCGAGGAGCGGTGGCGCCGGCGCAACCGCGCGGGCCGTACATACTACAGCGAGAGCGACGTCCGCGCCTGCTTCGACCGCCGCGCCGCGGCCCGCGCCTGAGCCGCGACTCCGCCGGCCGACCGCACGACGGTCCGCCGGGATCCGCACGGCGACGGGCGGAGCCCGGAGGGAGCGGTCTGACCTGGTCTTGACATTCCCTTGGCCGTTCCCCGACCCACCGGACCGGCCCTTGTGGAACCTGACCGAGTCCTGAATCCAGCACCATTGAACGGCCGCTCGCGTCCGAAGAACCTTGTAGTCAAGATCCGGTGCACTGTCTCCGGAGGCGAATTCAAGGAGTCGTGATGGACGCACCGGTCATCGTCGTCGGCGCGGGCCCCGCGGGCATGATGCTCGCGGGCGAACTGCGGCTGGCGGGAGTCGCCGTCGTCGTCCTGGAGCGCCTGGAGCGCCGCACGGGCGAATCGCGCGGCCTCGGCTTCACCGCGCGCACGCTGGAGACCTTCGACCAGCGCGGCATCCTCGCGCGCTTCGGCGACATCGAACGCAGCACCCTCGGCCACTTCGGCGGCCTGCCCCTCGACTTCGGCGTCCTCGACGGAGCCTGCCAGGCGGCCAAGACCGTTCCGCAGTCGGTCACCGAAACGCACCTGGAGGAATGGGCCACGGGCCTGGGCGCCGACATCCGGCGCGGCCACGAGGTGCTCGCGCTGCGCGAGGACGAGGACGGCGTCGAGGTCGAGGTGCGCGGGCCGGACGGGGTCCACACCCTGCGCGCGGCCTGGCTGGTGGGCTGCGACGGCGGGCGCAGCACCGTGCGCAAGGCGGCCGGCTTCGACTTCCCCGGCACGGCCGCCACCATGGAGATGTACCTCGCCGACATCAAGGGCATCGAGCTCAAGCCCCGCATGATCGGCGAGACCCTGCCCGGCGGCATGGTGATGGTCGGTCCGCTCCCCGGCGGCACCACCCGCATCGTCGTCTGCGAACGCGGCACCCCGCCGCGGCGGCGCCAGGCCCCGCCGTCCTTCGAGGAGGTCGCCGCCGCCTGGCAGCGGCTGACCGGCGAGGACATCTCGGCCGCCGAGCCGGTGTGGGTGAGCGCCTTCGGAGACGCGGCCCGGCAGGTCACCGAGTACCGGCGCGGCCGCGTCCTGCTGGCGGGCGACGCCGCGCACATCCACCTGCCCGCCGGCGGGCAGGGCATGAACACCGGTATCCAGGACGCCGTCAACCTCGGCTGGAAGCTGGCCTCCGTGGTCCGGGGCCGGGCGCCGCGCGCCCTGCTCGACACCTACCACGGGGAACGGCACCCGGTCGGCAGGCGGCTGCTGATGAACACCCGCGCCCAGGGGCTGCTGTTCCTGAGCGGCGCCGAGGTGCAGCCGCTGCGCGACTCCCTGCGCGAGCTCATGGCGTACGAGGACGTGGCCCGCCACCTCGCGGCCATGGTGACCGGACTGGAGATCAGCTACGACGTCGGCAGGGGCGGCCACCCGCTGCTCGGCCGCCGGATGCCCGGACTGGAACTGGACGGGCCCGGCGGGCGGACCTCCGCCACCGCGCTGCTGCGCCCCGCCCGGGGCGTCCTGCTGGACCTGGCCGACAACCCGCGGCTGCGCCGGCGCGCCGCCGCCTGGGGCGACCGGGTCGACACCGTCACAGCCCGCCCCGCCGGCCCGCCCGGAGGCGAGCTGCCGGACGACACCACCGCACTGCTGATCCGCCCCGACGGGTACGTGGCCTGGGCCGCGCCCGGCAGCCACCAGGATCTGCCGATGGCCCTGGAACGCTGGTTCGGCCCCGCATGAGGCCGGCCGGCCACCCCTGAGCATCGCGCGCCCGGCGCCCGTCGCCCCCACGGGACGCGTTCCGACGGGCCGCGTCCCGACGCCCGCAGCCCGACCCGCCCGCGTCCCGACGGCCATCGCGCCGGTCCGGGGGAGCGGCGCGTCCGGCTGCCCGCGGACGAGCACCTCAAGAGCACCGCACGCGCATCCCCGAGCACCTCACGAGGAGAGACCACCCATGGCAACGCCCCTGGCAACCATCGAGCGAGCCCCGTCCGGACCGGCCGGGGAGCGCCGTGAGATCGTCCGGGCCGCCCGTACGGTCCTGGCCCGCGAGGGCTGGACGCGCTGCACCGCCGGGGCCACCGCGGCCGAGGCGGGCGTGCTGACGGACACCGTCGCGCTGCACTTCCCCGACCACGAGCAGCTGCTGCTGGGCGTCCTGCTGGACAGCTCCGCCTCCGTGGCGGCGGCCCTCGCGGCCGTCGCCGACAGCTACCTCGAAGAGATCACCGACCTCGAAGCGGACCTCATCGCCCTCGGCCGGGCCTGGCTCGGACCGCTGGAGGCCTTCCGCGAGCACTTCGCCATCGTCCGGCACATCAGCGCCGAGGTCAGCCGGCTGCCGACCGAGGCCGTCGAGAAGTGGCAGGCGGCGGGTCCCCGGCAGGCCCGTCGCGAACTGGCCCAGCGGCTGCGGCGCCTGGCGGTCCGCGGCCTGCTCGACATCCCCGACGCCGACCAGGCGGCGGAACGGTTCATCCTGCTGGTCCCCTCCACCGTCGTCCAGCGCTCCTTCCTGGGCGCGCTGCCGGTGCCCCAGGAGGAAGCCGACGCGCTGATCGCGGACGGCGTCGCCGACTTCATCCGCCTGTACCACGCCTGACCCCCTGCCCTCCCCTCACGGAAGCGAGAGACACCGCATGCAGCACAGCAACCTGATCGTGGCGCGGATGGACAGCATGTCGAAGGACCAAGTGACCCGTCTCTTCACCGAGTTCGACAAGACGGACATGCCGGAGCGGATGGGCACCCTGCGCCGTCGCCTGTTCATGTACAAGGGCCTCTACTTCCACCTCCAGGACTTCGCCGACGACGACGGCGGCCGGCGCATCCAGGAATCCCGCACGGATCCGCGCTTCATGAGGATCAGCCACGACCTGCTGCCCTTCATCCAGCCCTACGACCCGGCCACCTGGCGGACCCCCGCCGACGCCATGGCCACCCGCTTCTACGACTGGTCGGCGTCCGAGTGAGCACCGGCCGGGCCGACACGAGGGGAGGGCCGTACCGGTGGCTCGCCGGGTAGTGATCACGGGGCTCGGGGTGCTGGCGCCCGGAGGCATCGGCACCCGCGACTTCTGGAGCCTGCTCAGTTCGGGGCGCACGGCGACGCGCGGGATCACCCGCTTCGACCCTTCCGGCTTCCGCACCAAGGTGGCCGCCGAGGCCGACTTCGACCCGCTCCTGCACGGGCTGACCCCGCAGGAGGTCCAGCGCATGGACCGGGCCGCGCAGTTCGGCGTGGTCGCGGCGCGCGAGGCGCTCGCCGACAGCGGCCTCGACCTCGCCGCGCTCGACCCCCACCGCACCGGGGTCAGCGTCGGCACCGCCGTCGGCGCGATCGGCGGACTCGACCGCGCCTACCGGGTGGCCGGCGACGACGGCCGCCTCGCCCAGGTCGACCACACCCGGGCGCCGGAGCACCTGTACGAGCAGTTCGTGCCCAGTTCCTTCGCGGCCGAACTGGCCTGGACCGCCTCGGCGGAGGGACCGGCCACGGTGGTCTCCACCGGCTGCACCTCCGGGATCGACGCCGTCGCCCACGCGGCCGACCTGATCCGCGAGGGCGTCGCCGACATCATGGTCACCGGAGCCACCGACGCCCCGATCACCCCGCTCGTCCTGGCGGGCTTCGACGCGGTCAAGGCCACGACCTCCTACGACGACCGGCCCGAAGCCGCCTCCCGGCCCTTCGACGCCACCCGCAAGGGGTTCGTCCTCGGCGAGGGCGCGGCCGTCTTCGTCCTGGAGGAGCTGGAGAGCGCCCGTCGGCGCGGCGCGCACCTCTACGCCGAGATCGCCGGCCACGCCTCCCGGTCCAGTGCCCACCACATGACCGGGCTGCGCCCCGACGGCCGCGAACTGGCGGAAGCCGTCACGGTGGCGCTCGACGAGGCCCGGCTCTGCCCCTCCGACCTCGACTACGTCAACGCGCACGGCTCCGGCACCCGGCAGAACGACCGCCACGAGACCGCCGCGTACAAGCTGGCCCTCGGCCGGCACGCCTACCGGACCCCGATCAGCTCGGTGAAGTCGATGATCGGGCACTCGCTCGGCTCCATCGGCTCCATGGAGATCGCCGCGTCCGTCCTCGCGATGGAGCACCACGTGGTGCCGCCCACCGCCAACCTGCGCACCCGGGACCCCGAGTGCGACCTCGACTACGTCCCGCTCGTCGCCCGGGATCACCGCACCGATGCCGTCCTGACCGTCGGCAGCGGGTTCGGCGGGTTCCAGAGCGCGATGGTGCTGGCCCGCCCCGACAGGAGGACCGCATGAGCAGGACCCTGGTCACCGGTATCGGAGTGGCCGCCCCCAGCGGGCTCGGGGTGGAGGACTTCTGGGCGGCGACCCGGGTCGGCAAGAACGCCATCGCGCCCGTCACCCGCTTCGACGCCTCCTCCTACCCCGCCCGGCTGGCCGGGGAGATCCACGGCTTCGACCCCGCCGAGCACCTGCCGGGACGCCTGATCCCGCAGACCGACCGGGTCACCCAGCTCGCCCTCGTCGCCGCCGACTGCGCCTTCGCCGACGCGGGCCTGGCACCGGGGGACATCCACCCCTGCGACATGGGCGTGGTCACCGCGGCCGGTTCCGGGGGCATGGAGTTCGGCGAGCGGGAGCTGCACAACCTCTGGAGCCGCGGCGCCAAACACGTCAGCGCCTACCAGTCCTTCGCCTGGTTCTACGCCGTCAACAGCGGGCAGATCTCCGTCCGCCACGACCTGCGCGGACCCGCGGGCGTCGTCGTCGGCGAACAGTCGGGCGGGCTCGACGCCCTCGCCCACGCCCGGCGACAGCTGCGCAAGGGCACCCGGCTGATCGCCGCCGGCGGGTTCGACTCCTCCCTGTGCTCCCTGGGCTGGGCCGCGCACCTGGCCGGCGGACTCGTCTCCACCGTCGCCGAACCCGAGCGCGCCTACCTGCCCTTCGACGAGGCGGCCGCCGGCTACGTACCGGGCGAGGGCGGAGCCCTGCTGATCCTGGAGGACGAGGACGGCGCCCGCGCCCGCGGGGCCCGCACCGTCCACGGCGAACTCGCCGGTCACGCCTCCACCCTCGACCCACGGCCGGGCAGCGGACGCGAGCCCGGCCTGCGCCGGGCCATCGACGCGGCCCTCGCCGACGCGGGCGTCCACCCCGTCGAGGTCGACGTGGTCTTCGCCGACGCCGCCGGGACCCCCCGCCTCGACCGGGAGGAGGCCGAGGCCATCACGGCCGTCTTCGGGCCCCGGGGGGTGCCGGTCACCGCGCCCAAGACGATGACCGGCCGGCTGAACTCCGGTGCGGGGATGGTCGACGTGGCCGCGGCGCTCCTGGCGATGCGCGAGGGGCTCATCCCGCCGACCACCAACGTCACCCTGTCCCCCGCCTACGACATCGACCTGGTCACGGCGTGCCCCCGCACCGCCTCGGTGGAGACCGCCCTGGTCCTCGCCCGCGGCCGCGGCGGCTTCAACTCCGCGGTCGTACTGCGTTCCGTCGACTGACGGACGCCGCCCGCCGGCGTCCGCCCACCCCGCTCCCGTCCGGCCCGGACGAGAGCTCCCCGTACCCCGCCGCCGCGACTGGCCGGCCGCGGAAGACCGATGAAGGGACCCTCCGTGTCCAAGCAGCAGTTCACCTTCGACGACCTCAAGCGCATCCTCCTGGAGGGCGCGGGCGCCGACGAGGGCGTCGACCTCGGCGGCCCCATCCTCGACACCGACTTCGAGTCGCTGGGCTACGAGTCGCTGGCCCTCCTGGAGACGGGCGGTCGGATCGAGCGCGAGTTCGGCATCACCCTCGACGACGACGTCTTCTCCGACCACAGCACCCCCCGTTCGCTCGTCGAGGCCGTCAACGAGAGCCTCCGGGCCCTCGTCAGCGCCTGACGCGGACCGTCCCCACCACAGCCTGGCCCAAGAGAGGGAGTACGCCCATGGCCATCGAGCAGGACTGCACCGAATCCCAGGTGATCGTGGTCGGCGCGGGCCCTGTCGGTCTGCTGCTCGCCGGGGAACTCCGGCTCGCGGGCGCGGACGTGGTGGTCCTCGACCGGCTCGCCGCGCCGACCACCGAATCCAGGGCCTCCACCCTGCACGCCCGCACCATGGAGATCCTCGACAGCCGGGGTCTGCTCGACGCCCTGGGCGACGTACCGGGCGAGGAGGCCGGCCACTTCGGGGGGATCCCCTTCGGCCTCGGCCTCCCGGGCCCCCACCCCGGGCAGTGGAAGGTCCCGCAGGCCCGGCTGGAGGAACTGCTCGGGCAGTGGGCCGCCGACCTGGGCGCCGACGTGCGGCGCGGCCACGAGCTGACCGGGCTGTCCGACACCGGCGACGGGGTCCTCGCCGAGGTGCGCGGCCCCGACGGCACGGCCCTGGCCTTCCGGGCCGCGTACGCGGTCGGCTGCGACGGCGAGAACAGCGCCGTGCGCCGGCTGGGCGGCTTCGCGTTCCCGGGCACCGACGCCGGGCGCGAGCTGCTGCGGGCCGACGTGACGGGCATCGACGTCCCCGCCCGCCGCTTCGAGCGGCTGGAGGGCGGACTCGTCGTCGCGGCCCGCCGCCCCGACGGGGTGACCCGGGTGATGGTGCACGAGTTCGGGGCGCCGCCCCGGGGCGCGGCGCCCTCCTTCGAGGAGGTCGCCGACACCTGGAAGCGCATCACCGGCGAGGACATCGGCGCGGGCACCCCGCTGTGGGTGAACTCCTTCGGCGACGCCTCCCGCCAGGCCGCCCGGTACCGCCGGGGCCGGCTCTTCCTCGCGGGGGACGCGGCGCACCAGCAGATGCCCGTCGGCGGCCAGGCCCTCAACCTCGGGCTCCAGGACGCCTTCAACCTGGGATGGAAGCTGGCCGCCGCGGTCACCGGACACGGCGGCGGGGAACTCCTCGACAGCTACCACGAGGAACGGCACGCCGTCGGGCGGGCCGTGCAGGGCAACATCAGGACACAGGCGCTGCTGCTGCTGGGCGGACCCGAGGTCGACGCGGTCCGCGAGGTGTTCGCGGAACTGACCGGCCACGAGGACGTCCGCGCCCACCTGGCCGGGATGATCTCGGGCCTCGACGTCCGCTACGAGGTCGGACCGGGCGACGGCCCGCTGCTCGGGCTGCGGCTGCCCCCCGTCGACCTCGTCGGGGAGGAGGGGGCCACCACCACCTCGGAGCTGCTGCGCCAGGGCCGCGGGCTGCTGCTGCTGGCGCCGGGCGGGGAGGCCCTCGGGGCGCGGCTGCGCGCCGCCGCGGGGCCCTGGGCGGACCGGGTGCGCGTCGCGACGGCCGCGTCCGCCCCGGCGGACGGGCGGGACCTGCCCGGCGGCGCCGCCGTGCTGGTCCGGCCCGACGGGCACGTCGTCTGGTCGGACACCGGGCGGGGCGCCGACGGGACGGACGCGGCAGGGACGGGCGACACCGCCCTGACGGCCGCCCTGGAACGGTGGTTCGGGGCGGAACCGGCGCGGGGCCCGAGCCGCCCCGCCCGCCGGGACCCGGTCACGGTCGCGCCGGCGGCGGCGCCGGTACGGGAACGGAGCAACGGTATGGAGCGCCTCGCAGGCAGGACGGCCCTGGTCACGGGATCGAGCCGGGGCATGGGCCGGGCGGCCGCGATCCGGCTGGCCGAGGAGGGCGCGCTCGTCGCCGTCCACTACACCAGCGACGAGGCGGCCGCCCGGGAGGTCGTCGCCTCGGTCGAACGCGACGGGGGCCGCGCCTTCGCGGTACGGGCCGAACTCGGGGTCCCCGGGGACGTGGACGGGCTGTTCGCCGTCCTGGAACAGGACCTGCTGGACCGCACCGGCAGCACCGACCTGCACATCCTGGTCAACAACGCCGGGGTGATGGGCGGCGTCGGAGCGGACGCGATCACCCCCGACCAGTTCGACCGGATCTTCGCGGTCAACGCGAAGGCCCCGTTCTTCCTGATCCAGAGGGCGCTGCGGAACATGCCCGACGGCGGCCGGATCATCAACATCTCCTCCGGCCTGACCCGGTTCGCCAACCCGGACGAGATCGCCTACGCGATGAGCAAGGGAGCCCTCGAACAGCTCGCCCTGCACTTCGCGAAGGCCCTCGGCCCGCGCGGCATCACCATCAACTCGGTGGCGCCGGGCATCACGCGCAACGGCAACCCGGTCTTCGACGTCCCCGAGGCCGTCGAACAGATGGCGGCGCTGTCCACCTTCAACCGCGTCGGCGAGCCCGATGACGTCGCCGACGTGGTGGCCTTCCTCGCCACCGACGAGGCCCGCTGGATCACCGGCTCCTTCGTCGACGCCACCGGCGGCACCCTGCTCGGCTGAGCCGGCCGCCGCCGGCCCCAAGACCGTCGGCGCAACCCCGCGCCGCGCCGGCGACGGGGGGGGGGGGGGGGGGGCCCGGGGGCCACCCCCCCCCGCCCCCCCGCCTCCCCTTTTCCCGTGGCGCCCATGGCGCTCGCGGTTCCCGTGTCCCGCCGTATCCACCGTCTGGCGAAACGTGAGCATGCAGTACCCGACGAGAACCCCGCCCGTCGGCGAGCGGCCCCGGGCCCGGTCGGCCCTGGTGTCCGTACTCGCCGCGAACATGCTGGTCGACGCATTGGAGGTGTCCGCGACCCTGGTGGCGCTGCCGTCCGTCGGCGATGACCTCGCCCTGACCGTCCCCCAACTGCAATGGCTCGTCAGCGGGTTCGCCGCGGGGTTCGGCGGGCTCCTGCTGCTCGGCGGCCGGCTCGTCGAACACCTCGGCCGCCGTCCGGTCTTCCTCGCCGCGCTCCTCGTCTTCGCCGCCGCCTCGCTCGTGGGCGCGCTGACGGACAGTGCGGCCCTGCTGACCGTCACCCGCGTGGTCAAGGGCGGCTGCGTGGCGCTGACCGCCCCCACGGGCCTGGCCATCGTCATGGCGGCCGTCCCCGACGGCCCGGCCCGCCGCCGCGCCGTGTCCCTCTACTCCTTCTTCGGCGCCGCCGGGTTCTGCTCCGGGCTGCTCCTGTCGGGGCTGCTCACCGGCTCCGGCTGGCGCTGGACCTTCGCGTTCCCGGCCCCCGTCGCCCTGCTGCTGTTCGCGGCAGGCCTGGTGCTCGTACCGCGGGACCGGCCCGGTCCCCGCCCTGCGGCCGGGGACCGGTGGCGGGCGGTGACCGCCGCGCTCGGGCTGACCGCGACCGTCCTGCTGCTGGTGGACGGACTCGCCGGCCTCGGCGCTCCGGCCGGGCAGCGGCGCCGCGCGGCCCTCGCGTTCGCGGGGGCGCTGGTGTGCGCCGCCGTCCTCGTACGGGCCGAACGCACGGCCGCGCGCCCGCTCCTGCGGACCGCGCTGCTGCGGCACGCGCCGCTGCTGCGCTCCGCGCTGGGGGCGGCCGCGCTCAACGGCTCGTACGTGGGCTTCCTGCTCATCGCCACCCTCCACCTGAGGGAGGCCGGCTGGAGCCCCTGGCAGACCGCGCTGGCCTTCCTGCCGGCCGCCGCACCGCTCGCGCTGAGCGCCCTGCACTCGGCGCGGATCGCCACCCGGCTGGGCCCGGCCCGCGCCGTCGCCGCGGGCGCGGCCGCCGCACCGCTCGGCTACGCCCTCTACCCGCACACCGGCGGGGGGCCGGTGCACCACACCGACCTGCTGCCCGCGACCGCCTGCGTGGGCGTCGCGTTCGTGCTGGCCTTCACCGCCCTGCACCTCCAGGCCACCGCTTCGCTCCCGCCAGGACTCCAGGCGGCGGGGGGCGGGCTCTACCAGACCTGCGTACAGCTAGGGGCGGCCCTGACGGTGGCCCTGACGTCCGCGTTGTACGCGGCCGGCCGGGGCCCCGCGCTCTGGCTGGTCACCCTCGTCGGCCTGGCCGGTGCGGGCGTCGCCCTCGGTGGGCTGGCGCCCGCGCGCGGCCGTCACCCTCCCGTGCCGGGATCCCCTCGTCTTCCCGACCCGGCACTCCCGACCACGGACGGCCGGGGACACCCGTCCGTCCCGACCCGGAAAGCACTATGAACACACTCCACATGTCACAGACATACGAGACAGACAACGGCCTGGTCCACATGACCCGGCCCGACATGGCGATCCTGTCCACGGCCGGGCTGCGCGAGCGCACCCGGATCCTGGAGCAGTACGTCCGTGAGGAACTCGGCCGCATCCTCGGGATCGAGCCGCACCTGGTCGACACCACGGGCCGCCCCATGGGCTGCCTCGGGATCGGCTCGATCTCCGGTATAGAGCTCCAGTACCGGATGGAAGCCACCCTCGGCGTCGACGTGAACCTCCAGCGGCTGCTGCTGGCCAACAGCGCGCAGGAACTCATCGACTGCCTCGCCGGCCAGCTCGGCCCCGAGGCCCACCTGCACGGGGCTGCGGTGACGGCATGACGACGACGACCCTTCTGCCGGCCAAGCGCCCGGTGGTGAACCACCAGGACCTCGCGCGCCCCGACTTCACCCTGTCCGCCGACCGTGTCGACCTGTGGCTGATCCGCCGCCCCACCGGGGCGGGCGCCGAAGCCCTGGCCCTCGACGACCTGGACGAGGCGGAGCGCAAGCGCACCGAATCCTTCATCCGCAGGTCGGACGGCCTGCTCTACGCCGCCGCGCACGTCGCGGTGCGCCGCCTGCTCGGGCGGTACACGGCCGTCGCGCCCCAGGACGTCCGCTTCATGCGCGAGCCGTGCCCCGGGTGCGGAGAGCCGCACGGACGCCCCGCCCTGTCGCCCCCGCCGCCGCCCCTGCACTACTCCCTCTCGCACAGCGGGGGAGTGGCCATGGTCGGTGTCGCCACCGTGCCGCTGGGTGTCGACGTGGAGAAGCTGCCCGGCGCGGAGACGGTCGACATCTGCTCCAGGGCGCTGCACCCGGACGAGCAGCTGGAGATCGCGGAGGCGGCGTCCGGAGAGGAGCGGCGACAGCTGTTCGGTCAGATCTGGACCCGGAAGGAAGCATTCCTCAAGGGCATCGGGACAGGGTTGAGCCGTTCGCCCGCCGAGGACTACCTCGGCACCGACCAGGACCGTCACCCCGACGGCTGGACCATGGTCGGCGTCCCCGCCGACGCCACCCACGCCGCGGCGGTCGCCGTGACCGGGCCGGTCCCAGCGGTGGTCGACGTCCGGTGGGTGCCCGACCACTGGCTCTCCGCCGACCACACGGTCTGCGGGGCCACCGCCCCCGGACCGCTTCCCGCGGTCCACGCCAGCCGACCGCAGATAGGGACGTGACCGGATGACCCGCACCGCCTTCGTCTTCCCGGGACAGGGCTCCGCCCACGCCGGTCCGGCAGCGGAGCTGCTCGCCCTGCGGCCGGACCTCGCCGCCACGTACTACCGCACCGCCGACGACATCCTCGGCATCCCGCTCGCGCAGCTCCTGCGGGACGGCTCCGCCCGGGCGTTCGAGGACCCGGCGGTGGCCCAGCCGGCCGTCTTCCTGACGAGCCTGGCCGTACTGGAGGTGCTGCGCGGCGAGGGCGTGGAGCCGGACGCGGTCGTCGGGCACAGCCTCGGCGAGTACGCGGCGCTGGTGGCGGCGGGCGTCCTGGAGTGGACGGAGGCGCTGTGGCTCGTCCGGCTGCGCAGCGAGCTCGTCGCCACGGTCGGGGACCGCATCGGCAGCTCCACGGCCGCCGTCAGCGGTCCGGGCCGCGCGGACCTGGCGCGACTGTGCGCCGAGGCCCGCGCGGCCACCTCCCGCGTCGTGGAGGTGGCCGGGGACAACGGACCCCGCCAGACCGTGGTCTCCGGGGAGGCGCAGGCGGTGGCCCACGTCGCGGCGGCGGCCGGCGCGGCCGGGGCCCGGGTGACCTGGCTGCGCACGGGCGGCCCCTTCCACTCCAGCCTGCTGCGCGAGGCCGAGGCGGAGTTCACCGAGACGCTGATCGCCACGGAGTTCCGCGATCCGGCCGTGCCGCTCGTCTCAGGTGTCACCGGCGGATGGGTGGCCACCGCCACCGAGGCCGTCGTCGCCCTGCGCAGCCAGCTCACCACCCCGGTGCGCTGGACCCAGGCCGTCGGGACGCTCGCCGCCTCGGGCACCCACCGGTTCGTGGAGGTGGGCCCCGGCCAGGTGCTCGGCGGGCTGGTCCGCCGCATCCTGCCCGAGGCCCGGATCCACGCCACGCACACCGCCGAGGGCCTGGCCGGGACGCTCGCCGCCCTCGCCCCCACCCCCGTCTGAGGGCCGCGGCCCCGGGCGGGGCCGAGGCCGCAGTCATGCAGACCCGCCGCGGCGGCCGCGGACGGGAGGTCACGACCCGAGGAGCAGTCCGTGGACACCCATCAGCAGGGCCAACTCGTGCGTCTGGTGCGGGGGCGGCCCGACACCGAGCAGCTGGCGGCGCTGACCGCCGCGGTCCTGGCCCGGGCGGCGGCCTACGAGGGCCAGCACGGCGGCACCGCCGGCGGCGGGCCCGCGCTGGC
>NZ_JBGWAB010000143.1:0-19281 GCF_041862025.1 Streptomyces sp. AB3(2024) | reverse complement strand
CGGGGACCGGGAAGTCATCGACACATCCGGACCAACGCCACACGACCGGTCCGGGACACTCCCGGACCGGTCACACCATACGAATCAGCGACCCGCGAAGTACGGGACTAGAAGGCTGCTGAAAATCTTGTCGAGGGGCTGCCCGGCCGTAGGCCGGGCATCTGGGCGCGGGTGGCCTGCAGGCGCGCGAGGCGCTTCTCGCGGCGGTCCAGTTCGGCGGGCAGGTCGGTGTCCTTGCCGTCGGGGCCGAAGGCCTGGTTCTCGGCGGCGTCGGTGGCCTCGGCGTCGGCGAGCAGGGCGGTGGCCTTGGCCTCCAGCTCGGCGATCTCGACCTCGATCCGTTCTTCCTTGTTGATCAGGCGGCCGTAGCTCATCGCCTTGTGCTTGGAGGCGTTCGCTTCGAGCTTGGTGCCGTCCAGGGCGACGCGGCCCATCTTGACCATGCCGAGCTTGGTCGCGAGGTGCAGCGACTGGGTGAACAGGTCGGCCAGGGCGTTGAGGTGACGGCGGCGGAACCGGGCGATCGAGCGGAAGTCCGGGGCCTGGTCGGCGGCCAGAAACCGGAACGCCACGTCGTCAGCGCACTTGCGCTCGATCGCCCGGGAGGAGCGGACACCGGTGGTGTAGCCGTAAATCAGCAAGCGCACCATCAGCCGGGGGTCATAGGGCGGGTGGCCGCGCTTCTCGATGTAGGCGGCCAGGATCGGGGAGAGGTCGAGTACCTCGTCGACCAGGTCTGCGACGAACCGGGCGAGGTGGTCCTCGGGCAGCCAGTCGTCCAGCGAGGGAGGCAGCAGCAGGACCTGGTGCGGGTCGAACGCCCGGAACGTCTTGTCCACCGCTGCCGGACGGCCCTGACGCCGCTTCGCCTTGACCGGCTCGACTGCGAACAGCCCATCCCCACCACGCATACCGGGATCATCCCGCATGAAAAATCACAAGACGCAGGCGGGTTGCCGGTTACTGAGATACGCTCCTAGCTAACCTGCTGCAATGCCCAGTAGTGCGGTTCGATGGGGGCGTGCCTCACCACGATTCGACCGGTTACGTTGGGATTGTCCACCAGCTTCCCCCACGAGCCGGAGTGGTCGCTGGGGGTGTGCTCGATGTCGGCCCACACCACGCTGCCGGGCCCGGCGGAGCCGTAGGAGACGGTCCACTCGGAGTACTTGTCAGCGCAGTCGTTGACCATCACTCTGTAGTCGTCAGTCAACTTCAGGCAGGTGCGCGGGTTGGAACCCGGCGTGGAGACTTCCATTGTTCCGTTGGGGCGTTGCCGTACCTGCCAGTTCGCCGAGGTGGACGCGTTGTCCGTGCAGGCGCCCAGCGACACCATGCCGATACTCGCGTGCGTTTTGGGCCAGACCAGGCACTTGCCGTCGCTGAGAGCCGCGAACCGGTAGACCCCGTCGACGAGCGGGGCGGCGTGGGCGGGTTGCGCGAGTGCGGCAGTGGCCGCAACCGCGGCGGCCATGACGGCGATGACGCGTGAACGCATGGGATGGGACTCCTCGAACAGCCGTGGTCGAGCCGATCGGACGGCACAGACGTGGTCGATGCACATTCCGCCGGAGACGGCGGCGGCACCGATCCTGGAACACCGGCCCGCCCGGTAGCAGCCTGCGGTGGCCGCTGTCACTCGCCTGGCTGAGCCGCATCACTCGATGGCGTGGCGGCTCGGGGCTGTGGTCTCGTCGATGAGAACCCCATGAACACAGGCCCGCGGGAGCGGGCATACGCCGTGGACGTGGCTCGACGGTGTCCGCCGGGCACGCCGAACCATCTTGCGTCGGACGCGTTTTGCGGCGCCAATATTCTTACCGGATCGCTGACCCGGAGCCGGTGATGCGCACCTCTACCGTGCAGGCATGCTCACCATGCGCTGGATGCGGCGTTTGCTGGTGTCCAGGCCGGCGGCAGTCCTCGCGGTCGGGGGCGGAGCGAGTCCGGCCCTCGCGAGGTCCATTCCCCGACGCCACCACGCATACCGAGATCATCCCGCACCAATGATCACGAACACAGGCGGGTTGCCGGTTACTGAGACACGCTCCTAGCCGGCTTGCAGAGCGGCGAGGAGCCTGGTTCGCAGGAGCTGTGCGGCGGGGGAGTGCTGACCTCGGCGAGTGATAAGTCCGAGCCGGGCGTGCGTGGCCGCGTTGGCGAGCGGGACGGTCCGCAGGCCGGTGCCTTGTGTGGAGGACGCGCTGAGGACGGCGATGCCCGCACCGCGCTCAGCGAGGCGGAGCAGGGCGACTGGAGAACTGGCGTCGATGTCCACGCGTGGGTCGAGGCCGATCCTGTGGCAGGAGTCCTCGTAGGCGGCGCGGATGCCGGTGCCTGGGGAGAGGCAGAGAATCTTCTCGTCCCGCAGGTCGCCGAGGTGGAGGTCCGGCCGGTCGAGGGGATGCCCGGCAGGGACGGCTGCGGTGATCGGCTCGTCGATGGCGATGCTTGCCTCCAGGCCAGGGGCGACGCCGCCCGCGTAGCCGATCAGGGCGAGGTCGAGAGAGCCGGCGAGGACCTGGGCCTGGAGGTCGTCGGAGTAGCCCTCGTGGAGGCTGACCTTGATGCCGGGGTGGGTGCGGCCGAGGTCGGCGATGGTGTCGAGGAAGGCCGGGATCGAGCAGCCCATGATCATGCCGAGGCGGACCCGGCCACGGACGGCATCCGCGAACTCGGCGGCGGTGTGCTTGATGGCTTCAAAAGTGGCAAGGGCGTCCTTCGCGAGGGGGAGAACGGCTTCACCGGCCGGGGTGAGGCGGATTCGACGGCCGGAGCGGTCGAGTAGTTGTTGGCCCAGTTCCGACTCCAGCTTGGCCACTTGGGTGCTGATGCCGGACTGGCTGACGTGCAGACGTTGGGCGGCAGCGGTGAAGGTGCCCTCGTCCATGACCGCAGCGAAGTAGCGCAGCTGGTGCATCTCCATATCCAGCAATGATAGATGCCATCTGATACATCTGTTGGACGGATGGATCGCATGGCTGGAGGATGGAGGCATGACGACGACGAGGACTGCGCGAGAGCTTGCCGAGGCCTACTTCACCGCCTGGGAGGCGGGCGACTTCGATGCCTTGCGGGGGTTGCTGGCCGAGGATGTCGACTTCGTCGGAGCGCTGGGAACGGCGTCGGGGGTGGAGGCGGCGCTCGCCGGGCTGAAGGGGCTCGGCCAGGTGCTGGAGAAGATCGACGTGAAGGTGCGGGTAGCGGAAGGTGATGAAGTCATCACCTGGTTCGACCTGTATACAAGCGTTGCGCCACCTGCTCCGACGGCGAACTGGATGCACGTCGACGACGGGAAGGTCACCCGAATCCGGGTGACCTTCGACCCCCGCGCACTGCTGGCGGGACTCGAGAGGCAGAGCTGAGCGGGGCAAACCCTGGTGATCAAGACTCGATACGCGCCTCGTACTGAACTGGCGTGACCGGCCCGGCGTCGGTGAGTCTCGGGGTGATCCCCACGGCCGGACGCCACGGTGCGGGATAGGGGCGAACCCTTCAGCAGGTTGTCGGTCATCACGTACAGTGCGGTCGCGAGGGAGTCCAGGTTGTTCGTCACGAAACGGTCTTGGGCGCCCTCGTTCTCGTCTCCGCGGGCACCCTCTTGGAATTGATCACCTGCGGGCGTGAATCCCCCGTACGGGGTTCCCGCCTGCTCCTTTCGTCGGAAGGGTGCTTCGCGTGACGCTGCGTAAGGTGCTGGTCGGTCTGGTGGCGGCCGTCCTCTCCGTCAGTGCCGTCTCCTGCGGCAGCGACGGGGGCGACGACGGCGAGTGGGCCGAGCCCGCCCGGGGTCAGGCCGCCGAACTGCTGGATTTCTCCTACGAAGGCCGGGATGCAAGCCTCAGGGACGTGGCGTTCTACGGCTTCAGCGGCCTCCCGGCCGGCATGACGACCGGCCGGGACGGCAGCGTCTACGTACTCGGAGAGAAGCTGGTCCGGCTGAACCGCGACCGGACGGTGTCGCCGGTCGCGTTCGCCGGGAAGAAGGACGGTTCTGCCGGCGGCGTCGTTGCACTGGCCGACGGCTCTGTGGTGCTCGGCAGCGAGGGCCAGGTGAAAAGGCTCGGGCCGGGCGGAGAAATGTCGGTCCTGGCCGGGGCCACCGGGCCGGCCCGCGCGACGACGGAGCCCGTGCCCGTGTCGGCGCGCGCCGACGGATTCCACTTCAGTGCCACGCTGAGTCCGTTCGGGGTCAGGCCCGACGGCACCATCCTGATCGCGGACCACGACGTCCTGTGGGCGCTCAAGGACGGCACCCTCAAACAGCTCTACCGCACCACGGCGAAATCCCCCGACGGACAGCCGCTCCAGCTGGGCCGGGACAGCACGGTGGACGCATCCGGCACGGCCTACGTGTCCCCCGAGGTGCCTGATCGCGTGCCCGGACGACTCGTAGACGTGGTGGCGATCAATGCCGACGGCCTGCTGAGCAAGCCCCTGCTGCCCGCGGAGATCGCCGGGCTGCCGGGATCCCCCGCCGCCCTGAAGGTGAGGTGGCTCACCGACGACGGCTCGAACGGCATCTTCGCGCAGGTCTACGACGCGTCCGGCAACAACGGCGCGATCCTGCACCTCCATTCCGGGAAGACCGACGTCGTCGGGAGGGAAAAGGCCGGCATCAAGGCCAGCAGCCCGTGCCGTATCCCCCACCCGGTGGATGCCCGGAAACTGCCCTGCGCGCTGCCCCAGGCCATGACCTATCGGTCGGGCAGCCTCATCCTCGGCGGATCCGGGGACTACGTCCTGCAGATCCGCGTCGCGTGACCGAATCCCTGCGAAAAACCACCGCCTGACGTCGAAAGCAACCATCTGAATCCGTCCGCCAGGTCCTACGCCCGGACCGGGGCAAGCCGCGACCGACCAGGCGTTGCGGCCGCCCGAGGACAAGGCGGCGTCGCCTCAGGGGCTCATCTCTCGGGCTCGGGCCAGTAGAAGGAGAGGTCGATGAACGTGGGCTTCTCATGGTCGAAGGAGTACAGCAGAGAGGCGTGAATCGCCGGCGAACCCGGCGCCTGTTCGGCGGGCGACATGCCGGTGGTGGACGTCAGGTCCTTCTCTCCGGCCTCGCCGCCGCTGCTCCGCTCCTTGTACCACCGGTCCAGATTCACGGTTTCCAGCGACAGTTCCCTGGCGAGTTCCCTGGCCGCCCGATAGGCCTCATCGGTAGTCATATTCGGGTAGACAATGCTGACCTGTCCGATGCGGCCGGTGCCCGGATCCGCGTCCAGCCGAAGCATGCGCTTCCCCATGAGGTGGAGTCCGCCGGGAAGCTTGGTGTCGTACTCGGTATCGGGAATTTCCCAGGTGCTGCTGCTCTTGCTGGACCAGTCGACGTCAGACTTGGTGTGGCTACGACTCAGATCCCATTCCACGGAACTTGGATTCCGCCCGGAGACGTACAGGTAGCCAATGAGCAGCCCGGCGGAGATGGCCGCCACGGTGATGGCGAGGGGCCGGATGTTTCGCGCCATCCTGATCACCCCTCATCCTTGAGAGCGGTGCTCCGGAAGGTGCCCCAGGTGTACATGCTCCGCAACGATATCGCGTGGCAACTCCTGCCCCCTGAGCCGGGGTTCGGCTCGTGGCAGACCTGCCGGCGGCGCCTGGGGCGGTGGCAGCAGGCCGGGGTCTTCGACCAGCTGCACCGCATCCTGCTCGAGAGCTGAACGCGGCCGGCCGCCTCGACCGCTCCAGGGCCTGCGTTGACGGCTCCCGCATCCGGGCGAAAAAGGGGGAGCCGCCACCGGTCCGTCGCCGGTCGACCGGCGGAAGACGGGCAGCGAGCACCACCTCATCTGCGAGGGCTGGTGCGGCGCCGAGGCTGAGCAGCTCGTGCGGTCGCCTAAGGACCGGGAGCTCACTCTCCTGGGGGAGGCGCATCGCTCTCCGGAGTGACGCCAAGCCTACGAGGCTCAAAGAGGCTGGGGTTCGTGACTGCAATCAACACACCTCGCCGTAGCGCGACTTCACACGACACCGAGCGGCCGACCCCGAGATGGGCGGCCATCACCGCCCACGCGATCCCGTTGGTGCTGCTGCCCCAGTGTCTGTGGCGGCTGCCGTTCGCCTTCGACTTCGACATGGGGATGATCGAACCGAACGCTCCGGCAATGCCGCCGTGGTACTGGGCCGTCCCCTACGTCTTCGGCATCAGCTTGCTGTCAGAGGCATTGGCACTGCTCTCCCTCGGCCTCGTGCGGCGATGGGGCGAGGTCGCACCCGCATGGCTCCCGATCATTGGCGGGAAACACATCCCACCCCTCGCGGCGATCATCCCCGCCGTCATCGGAGGCCTGACCCTGACTGCGGTGTCGGGAAGTTTCCTACTCGCCTGGTTTCACGTCCCAGGGTTCCACGCCCTCGGGTACTCCAACGGCTGGTGGGAGCTGCTGGCGAAGGGGTGCATCAGCTTGGGGGCGCTCTGGGGCCCCATGGTGCTGGCTCTGACCTACGCCTACTACGTACGCCGCTGTCGACCCGCCTGACATCCCTCGGCGCGATGTCGAGCTCGCGTCCGCCACAGCCGAATCGGGCGCACGTGCCGGCCACGGCACTAGGCTGCGCCCGTGAACGTCATCCTCCTCGGCGCGACCGGAATGATCGGGCGCGGAGTTCTGCGCGAGTGCCTGCGCGACGACTCCGTCACCCGGGTCCTCGCGATCGGCCGCACCCCGCTCGGGGTCACCCACCCCAAACTCCGCGAACACCTCGTACCCGACCCCTCGGACCTCTCCGGCCTCGCCGCCGAACTGCCGGAGTACGACGCCTGCTTCTTCTGCCTGGGCGTCTCCTCCGTCGGCATGAAGGAGGAGGCCTACCGCCGCGTCACCTACGACCTCACCCTCGCCGTGGCCCGCCCCCTCGCCGCCGCCAACCCCCGGCTGACCTTCGTCTACGTCTCCGGCGAGGGCACCGACAGCACCGAGCGGGGCCGCTCCATGTGGGCCCGGGTCAAGGGCCGGACCGAGAACGACCTGCTCGCACTGCCCTTCCGGGCCTACATGTTCCGACCCGGCCTGGTCCAGCCCGTCAGCGGAATGCCCTCCAAGACCCTGCTCTACCGCGCCGCGTACGTGCTCACCGCACCCCTGTTCCCGCTCCTGCGCCGGTTCGCGCCGAACCAGGTCACCACCACCGAGGCCATCGGTCGCGCCATGATCGCCGTCGCCACCCCCGCGACCGCGCCCACCGAGCGGATCCTGCGCCCCCGCGACATCAACCACTGGGGCCCGCAACCGTCGTGACCAGTCATAATTGACTACCGGCCCACCCCTCCCGCACGTGAGAATGGACCATCTCGAACCGGGAGGAACCCCATGAGCCAGGACCGCCTGACTCTGCACGACCTGCTGCCCGCACAGGAACTGGCGGCAGCCATCGACGCCGGGCACGTGACCCGCAAGTCACACCCCGAACTGCCGCTGTCCATCTACACGTACACGCGCACCGCGCAGTACGAGCAGATCTGGAACCGGGTCACCACGCGCTGCCGCGGCCTCGTCGCCGACGACGCCACCGGAGCGGTCGTCGCGCTGCCCCTGCCGAAGTTCTTCAACGTCGGCGAGCACGAGCAGGGCCGGCCCTACGCGCCCGCCCTGCCCGACGAGCCGTTCGAGGTGTACGACAAGGTCGACGGCAGCCTCGCCGTGGTCTTCCACTACGCGGACCACTGGCGGGTCGCCTCCAAGGGCTCCTTCATCAGCGCCCAGGCCACCTGGGGACAGCGCCGCCTCGACACCCGGGACACCGCGGCCCTCGTGCCCGGCGTGACCTACCTCGCCGAGATCCTCTACCCGCAGAACCGCATCGTCGTCGACTACGGCGACCGCCGGGACCTCGTCCTGCTCGCGGCCTACGGCCCGGACGGCAGCGAGGTGCCGCTCGCCGAGGCGGCCGCGCACTGGCGGGACATCGGCTCGGTCGTCACCGTCTGGCCCGCCATGCCGCTCGCGGAACTCCTCGCGCTCACCGAGGCCAACGCCCTCCCCGGAGGGGAGCGGGCGAGCGGAACCGACGCCGAGGGCTTCGTCCTGCGCTTCGCCTCCGGCGTCCGCGCCAAGGCCAAGCTCGGCGAGTACGTACGCCTCCACAGGCTGCTCACCCGCGTCACCGAGCGGGACATCTGGCGCAGCCACGGCGTGCAGCGCTTCGCCGGACTGCCCGCCAAGCAGCTCGCCCAGGGCCTCAACTGCACCGTCGCGGACATCGAGGCCTGCGGCGGCAAGCCGCTCGACGAGCTCCTCCAGCAGGTCCCGGACGAGTTCGACGCCTGGGTGCGCGCCGTGATCGACCGCCTGGACGAGGAGGCCGTACGGCGCGAGCGGGAGATCGACGAGGCCTTCGCCGCCGTGGCCCACCTGGCCGCCGACCGGGGAGCCTTCGCCCGCGCCGTACGGGAGGTCCCCGACGTCGCGCTGCGCCCCGCCCTCTTCCTGAGGCTCGACGGCCGCAGCACGGAGCTGGTCTCCTGGCGGGCCGTCCGCCCCGAGACCTCCGACCCCTACACCACCGACGAGGAGAACTGACCGGTGTCCGAAGAACAGCCCGCACTCCCCGTGGTCCACGTCATGACGGGATTGCCGGCCTCGGGCAAGACGACCGCCGCGCGCGCCCTCCAGGCGGAGGCCGGCGGGCGCATGCGGCGGGTCAACCTCGACGACCTGCGCGCCATGCTCGACCTCCCCGACGCCGAGCGCGGCCGCTCGTACAAGCACGAGCAGACCGTCCTGGCCGTCCAGGACGCCGCGGTGATCGCGGCCGTCGAGGACGGTTTCGACGTGGTCGTCGACAACACGCACCTGACGCCCCACATCCCCAAGCGCCTCAAGGCCGCGGTCGCGGGGCGCGCGACCTTCGTCGTGCACGACTTCACCGACGTGTCCGTCGAGGAGTGCGTGGCGAGGGACGCCGCGCGGGAGCGGCAGGTCGGCGAGGAGATCATCCGCATCCTCGCGGACAAGCATCAGCGGTCCCGCAAGGGCGGCTGGCGGCTCACCGCGGAGTGGCTCAACGACCAGCCTCCGGTCGCACCGTACGTGGCGGACCCGGCGCTGCCCGCCGCCGTGATGTGCGACATCGACGGAACGCTCGCGCTGACCGGCGACCGTCACGTCTACGACTTCACGCGCTGTGGCCTCGACCTGCTCAACGAGCCGGTGCGGTACGCGCTGGACGCCTTCAAGCGGGCCGGGCAGGACACCGTCGTACTGCTCTCCGGACGCAGCGAGGACCACCGCGCGGAGACGGAGGAGTGGCTGGTACGGCACGAGGTGCCGTACGACGAGCTGTGGATGCGCGCGTCCGGGGACCAGCGCCGCGACGACGTGGTGAAGGCCGAACTCTTCGACGCGCACGTCCGCCACCGCTACGCCGTCCGCGTCTCCCTCGACGACCGCGACCGGGTGGTCGCCGTCTGGCGCCGGATGGGCCTGCCCACCTGGCAGGTCAACTACGGGGACTTCTGAGCGCGGTGGCGACCCTGCTGATCGTGGACGCCGCCAACGTCGTGGGGTCCGTGCCCGACGGCTGGTGGCGGGACCGGCGCGGGGCCGCGGAGCGGCTGCGCGACCGGCTCGCGCTGCGCGGGGCGGGGGAGGAGATCGTCCTGGTGGTCGAGGGAGCCGCCCGCGGCGTCGCGTCCGTGCCCGGCGTACGGGTCGACGCGGCGCCCGGCAGCGGCGACGACCGCATCGTGGAGCTGGTCGCGGCCGCCGCCGGGCGGCCCTGCGTGGTGGTCACGGCGGACCGGGGACTGCGGGAGCGGGTACGGGCGTACGGCGCCGAGTGCGCGGGGCCCCGTACCGTACGCCCGGCGGAGTGACCCGGAAGGTCAGCGGCACCACTTCACGGGGGTGATGTCCTTGACGTAACGGGCGGAGACCCAGGCCTGCTTGTACTCCGCGCGGTGCGTGCGGACGTGGTCGTCGCCGCTGCCCTCGGCGCCGTCCTCCGTACCGCCGTCCGTACCGTCCTCCATGCCGTCCCCGGGGCGGCCGATGCCGCCCGCGGGCTCCTTCTCGTCCTTGCGCTGGTCGAGCAGGTACCAGATGTTGTTGCCGTCGACCCGCTCGCCGCGCTTCTTGCACTCGATGGCGAGCTTCTCGTGCGGGTGCACCTTGCCGACGACCTTCGCGTGCGTGCTCGGGTGGCTGCGGACCTTGAGCGGTCCGCGCGAGATGACCTTGCCCAGCGCGTGCTTGGGCTTGGGGTAGACGCCGGGCTCGTCGTACAGGGGGCCGTCGTCGGCCGCGTGCGTCCGGGCCGGGCCGTCGTCCATCGGACCCTGGTCCGCGACGGCCGCACCCGCACCTGCAAGGCCGAGCACCAGGCTTCCGGCGGAAAGGGCGAGGACGATCCTGGTGGGCTTCAGCATGAGCCGACTCCTCTACGAAGACTTCCGCCCGGCCCGCGCGACGCGGCCGGGGCGGCAACCTGGCGGCTGCCAGGGACGACTATGGCGGCGGCGGGTCACGGGGTTCCCGCGACGCACCGCCCGATAGCCCGATTTGCCCAATATCCGGCGCGACCCTCTCGTCCTCGGTCCTCGCCTTCACGGTGCCCCCCCGGTGCCCGGTGCGTCCCCGTACATCTTGATCACGTCGTTGATGAAGTGCCGCGTCTCGGACGGGCTGAGCGCCTGTGCCTGAAGGTGGTCGTACATGATGTGGTACATGCGCTGGTCGGAGTGTTTCTCCACGTACAGGTCGCCCGTGAAGCGCTCCAGGTAGACGACCCCCGCGTCGGCGTCGGGGAACGTGAGGGTGGAGAACTGTCCCGTGAGCCCCGGGTGGGCGCCGGCGCTGTGCGGGAGGACCTGCACGGTGATGTGCGGCTGTGCGCCGAGAGCGTTCAGGTGCTCCAGCTGTTCGCGCATGACGTCGCGGTCGCCGATGGTGCGGTGCAGTACGGATTCGTCCAGGACGGTCCATAACCGGAGCGGCCGGGCGGGGTGATGGGCGCGGTGCTGGCGCCGCAGCCGCACGTCCAGACGGACCGCGGCCTGCTCGGTCGGAGGGCAGGGGATGGTCGCCGCGATGACCGCGGCCGCGTAGGCGCGGGTCTGGAGCAGCCCGGGGATGACCAGCGGCTCGTAGGAGTGGATGGCGACGGCCTCCGTCTCCAGGCCGATGTACACGCCGTAGGGAACGTCCCCGCAGGCGACCCACCAGCCCTGCCGGGCCGATTCCCTCGCCATGCGCATGAGCGAGTCGATGACCTTGAGGTCGATGACTCCGTAGAGACGGCACAGATCGCGCACGTCACGCGGATTGATGGGGCGGCGGCCGGTCTCGATGAGGCTGATCTTGGGCTGGGACACGAGCAGATGCTTCGCCACCTGCACGGACGTCATTCCGGCTGCCCGGCGGAGCTGGCGAAGCTCGGCGCCCAGGCGGCGCCTTCTGACCGTGGGACTTCCGTTCGCCGTCACCGGCGGGCACCTCCAGCTCAAGGACCTCACGCGGGCCCCGTCGCCCCACGGCCGATATCGGCAAACGAATTCTGCATAACCGGCCCGATCTACAGCGCATCCGCACGGCGACACCACCTGTTCGGACTACGGGGGGAGGCGCGCGTGTCTCTTTTCCGGTAATGCGGTGGCGGGGGTGGCGGGGGTGGCGGGGGTGGCGGGGGTGGCGGGGGTGGCGGGGGGTGGCGCGAACCCCGGTCGCCGTGGCGTCCGCCCCGCAGCGGTGCTGCGGGGCACGGCCGGGGCGGGAGTCAGGAGGTGCCGGAGATCCACCGTCGGACGGCCGCGTGGGTGACGTCGTCGAGCGCGGAGAGCACTTCGATGGCACGGAGGTCGGCGCCGAGCGGCCGGATGCCGGCGGCGGTCAGGCAGGCGTACAGGGCGAGCCGTCGGAGTTCTTCGGGACCCGGGCCGCGCGGAGGGGGCCCGGAGCCGGGTAACGGTTCACGGGCACCCGTTTCCCCGGAGTCCGGTAATCCCCGCAAGCCCGGGAACCGGTAGGGGTCGAGCTTCCTTCGGGACAGCCACGGAATGTGGGACGAACGATGCCACGCATTCATGCGAGAACCT
Source organism: Streptomyces sp. AB3(2024) (assembly GCF_041862025.1). Lineage (NCBI taxonomy): Bacteria > Bacillati > Actinomycetota > Actinomycetes > Kitasatosporales > Streptomycetaceae > Streptomyces > Streptomyces sp. AB3(2024). Next base: position 7,244 of record NZ_JBGWAB010000143.1, on the reverse strand, counting down.
CCGTGCGTGTGTCACTTGTGGCGGTGGAACGGCGGCGTGCCCGTGCGGCACGGCTCCGGCGGCCGGCCGGGTGTCCGCGGATCGGCCGGGTTTCACCGTTGCTGGTCCCGCAGGGCGCGGGCCCCGGCCGTGATGACCTCGGCGAGCCGGTCGGCCAGGTCCGTGCTGCACCCTCCGAGCCGGACGAGGCCGCGGCAGCCCACCGGCCCGTCGTTGCTGAGCGAGGGAAGGACCAGGCCGGCGAGGGCGAGTGCGGCCTTGAGGTTGGTGACTGCTGCCTCACCGGCCTGGTACGCGGCGTCCTGCTTGCGCTGGTACCGGATTCGTTCGGCGCGGGTGAGATCGTGGACCACGATGCTGTCCTTTCGTGATGGACGGGGGAACGGGACGCTGAAGCGCGTTGCCGGTTCGGGTGGTTCGGGAGAGGCCGAGGAGGTTCCGGCGGTCAAGGCGCTTCGGGCGGTCGTCCTTCGGGCGCGGCCGGCCGCGCCCGGGTCCGCCCCCGGACGCGGCCGTGGCCGTTCCGTGCGGCAGACCCGTTGGGCTGAGAGCGTGCGCAGCCCGTGACCTATCGGATTAGTCTTCGTTCCTGAGGTGGAAGTGATCATGCTCGTGGGGATCCGGGAAGGACCGATGTCCGAGAGGTTGGCGATACCGGGCTGCCGTGCGCGGCGGTCTCACGGGGCCGCGCTCCGAGGAGCCTCGCTGCGAACCGCGTCACGACTCGTAGCGGAACCGGTAGCCGGGGGCGGAACGGCCGTCGGCCTTGTGATCCGCGACCGGGTAGTCGGGAAGCTGCGTACCCGGGCTGCCCGGTGTGGCCGGGGGCCGGAGCGGGGCGGGCGTCCGGGGCCGCTGGCGGTGGCGCGCGGCGGGGTGGCGGGGCGGTCGTGTGAGGGTGATCTGGCGGACGAGTTGCTGGAAGCAGGCCAGTGCCGCGATGGGGGGAAGGGTGGCCGCCGCCTGCGCGGCGAACGTCCGGGGAGCCTGGGCCACGCACAGCAGGGTGGCGAGGGTGGAGAACAAGAGGACGATGGACCAGGAGTGGATGGCGCGCCGCTGGTGTAGGGCGGCCCGGAGGATGGACAGAGAAGCGACCATCCAGGGTCCGCAGATCAGCAGGGGCCACCAGATGACGATGTCGTGAGCGGTGCGCGGTCCTGCGGTCTGACGCAGGGCGTCCGAGATGGCCAGGCCGCTGAAGACGCTCACCACGGCGGCGATGACCGCGACCAGCAGGGCGGAGAACAGGCTGCCCGTTCGGAACAGGGTCAGTATCGGAGCCCTCGGATCCCGCGGCGCCTTCGGTGTCTTCGCCGGGACGCGGCGGTGCCCGTGGGGGGCCTCCGGGCGCGGTCCGACGTAGAGGGCCTGGGTCGCTCCGGTGGCGAGGCCGGCGGCGACCGTGTCACCGGTTTCGTCGAGTCCGATCGGGCCGAGCGGCTCCGCCTGCCTCGTTCCCCTGGCCTCCTGCAGCAGGTAGGCCAGCTCCTCCGCCGGGTCCCACGTGTAGTTCACTTCGTCCAGCCCGTCCAGCGGTTGCCCGAGAGCCGCCTGCTGTCCGGTGTCCGGGCCGGGGTGGAACAGGGGGACTTCCGGCAGGCCGTGGAATCCGCTGCCGTCGTGATGGCCGTACTCATACAAGGGAGTTCCGCCCGCAGCGCTCACCGGCGGACGGTTCGACCACTGCCGCCTCTTGGAACCGTCGGGTGAAGTCGTTCTCGATCGCGCTCATCGCCTCCAGGAAGTCCTCGAAGATCGAGGACGAGTAGTGGAGGTCGACGTCCTTTCCGTCGCGGTGCAACGTCGCGCCCTCGGGCATCGCCCAGCCTGCCGAGACCGCGGTGTAGGTCCACTTCCCCACCCTCGTGCCGTCGGCGTGAACACTGCGTCCATCGCCTTCCGGTACCCGCGGAAAAATTGCCGAGTGGCTTGCTTTTGTCATAGTCCACCCAACGCTCCGGGCGCCGGGGAGGATGTGCTCCATGCAGGTGAGGGTGGCGGAGCGGGCAGGGATTGACCGGTGTCTTTATCGGTTCTACACATGTGGGGAGCGCATCGGGCCGGCCGTCCGCACCCCGTGCGAGCTGCGGTTCTTCCGTTCGGCCGCGGAAGGGGCCGCACGATCGGGTGCGGCCGTGGTGGTGCGGCCCGCCGTCGGTGCGTGGTCGCCGGGCCGGCCGAGGACGCGCACTCGGCAGCTGCCGCGGCGCTCGTTTTGCGCCGCGCGCCCCCACCCGGCCGGAGTCTGCGCGGCGTGTCGCGCCGCTCGTCCACGGATGACTGCAATCGGCTGACAAGGCGCAACTCGTCATATGCCGCTGCGTTATGTCGAGGTGTCACCGGAAGTCACCGGTGGCGGACACCTGCATCTCCGTCATGGAAAGGAACAGCTGTGACAGACGCCCTCCTGTGGATCGGGCTGATCTGCGCTGCGCTGGGTACGGCAATCACCGCTTGGACGTCATCAGGGGTGGGCCGTATGCACTACACGGACAGCCGGGAGCTACGGCGCGCGCAATGTTTCAAGGACGTCCTGTCCCGGCACGTGGACGAGTTGCACCCCGGGTACGGCAGCGTGGAAGTCCCGTCGGCGATCACGTTCGGGATCTGCCGGGGCCCCTGTGATGTGACGGGGCCGGGGGGCGGCCCGTGCGGGCCTCCTTCGGTTCCGCAGCAGCCGCAGGGACGGGACGTCGCGGGTTCGCTGTGATCCGGCCGACGGCACCGGCCGCGTCGGACACGCAGACGGAGCGCCCCGCGGCGCGCCCCGGATGCGGGTGGCCGGGGCCGGGGACAGAGTGGGGCGCATGGGTATCGAAGACTACGGCGGCGGGCCCGGCGCCCAGCAGACCGGTGTACTGGTCGTGACCACCAACGACGTTCCCGGTTACCGGGTGGAGCAGGTCATCGGGGAGGTGTTCGGGCTGACCGTCCGCTCCCGGCACCTCGGCAGCCAGATCGGCGCGGGACTGAAGTCCATGATCGGCGGTGAGCTGAAGGGCCTCACCAAGACCCTCGTGCAGACCCGCAACCAGGCCATGGAACGGCTCATCGAGCAGGCCAAGGCGCGCGGCGCGAACGCGGTGTTGATGATGCGCTTCGACGTGACGGACGCGGCCGACGTCGGGACCGAGGTGTGCGCCTACGGCACGGCCGTCGTCCTGGTTCCCGCCTCGGCCTGAGCCGCTCGCCGAATCCGCCTCCGGCCACCGGGCCCCCTGGGTACGGTGGCACCCCGGGCCGAGGAGCGGACGAGGAGGGGTCATGGACCGACGCGAGTCAGCGGCAGAGGTGTTCGACGCGCTGGGGGAGCGCTACGAGGACCTGTTCGGCGAGGTGCCCGGACAGATCGAGGCCCTCGACTGGCTCGCGGCCCGCCTGCCCCGCGGGGCACGGGTGCTGGACGTGGGCAGCGGCACCGGCCGTCCTACCGCCGACCGGCTCGTCCGGGCCGGCTGCGAGGTCACCGGGATCGACGTCTCGGCGGCCATGGTCGAGACGGCCCGCGCCCGGGTTCCCGGAGCACGCTTCGAGCAGGCCGACGTGCGCACGTACGCCCCGCCCGGCCCGCACGGGTACGACGCGGTGTGCTCCTTCTTCCCGCTGCTGGTCATGGACCAGCCGGAGGTGGCCGCGGCCCTGGAGCGGATGGCGTCCTGGGTCGCCCCCGGAGGCTACTTCCTGCTGGCCACGGTGCCCGGAGACATCCGCGGCCTCGACATCGAGTGGATGGGCCACCGGGTGACCGTCAGCAGTCTCTCCACGCAACAGCACCTGGACCGGCTCGCCGGCGCGGGGCTGGAGGTGCTGCGCCACCACACCGCGTCCTTCCGGCCCGCCGATCCCCTCGCCGGTCCCGAGGAACACCTCTTCTGCTACGCCCACAGGCCTGCCTGAGCTCCCGCCCGGCGACCCGGCGGGCCCGACGGGAGGCGGAAGCCGTCCCGGCGGGCCCGTGAGGGGCGGGCGCCGGATCAGCCCCGGCCGTCCCCGCCGCGCAGCCCGAGCGCCAGCCCGGCGATCACCACCACCAGGCCCAGCCACACCGCCGGGCCCGGTGTCCCGCCGCCGCCGAGCACCCCCGCGCCCGCCGCCGCGAGCGGCGCGACCCCCGCCAGCAGTCCGGCCCGGCCGGAGCCCACGGCCGCCACCGTCCGGTACCAGAGCAGGAAGGCCACCGCCGTCACCAGTACCGCCAGGTACCCGACCGCCGCCCACTGCCCGGCCGTGAGCGACCCCAGCCAGGCCGCGAACGCCGCCGACCCGGAGGCGGGCCGCCCCGTGAACACCGTGAGTCCCGCCAGCATCACCGCCCCCAGCCACACCGCGTGCACGGACACTCCCCACGCGCCGTGACGCCCCAGCACCGGCACCGCGAGCAGGGTGAAGCACGCCTCGCAGGCCAGTGCCAGCGCGGCCCACCCCACCCCGGCGGCATCGGTGCGCCCGGTCCCCTCGACCAGTAACGCGCCCGCCACCACGACCGGCGCCGCCAGCAGCACCCGGCGGCTGGGCCGGCGTCCCTCCAGCAACGGGCCGACGAGCCCGAGCAGGATCGGTACGCAGGCCACGGCGACGGCGATCACCGCGGGCTCGGCGTGCGCGACACCCCGTACGACGGCCACGTTGAACAGCACCAGGCCCGTTGCCGCGATCCCGGCCAGCCACAGCCACTCCCGCCCCCGGGGCCGCACCAGCGGCACCCGCGCGACCCGCGCGAGGGCCACGAGGATCAGTGCGGCGGCCGCGTACCGGACCGCCTGCGAGGCGAACAGCGGGGCCCCGACCAGGGACCGGGAGACGGTGACGCTGCTGCCGACCAGGGTCATGCCGATGACGCCGGGAACGAGGTCGCGCGGGGAGACGGAGGGAACCGGTGCCACGGACGGTGCGGTGGAGGTCGCGGAGGTGTTCATGCCGTCCAGCCTGAGGGCACAATGGTCCGGTGAGCAGGTCCAAAGATGGCGCCATTGAGGGGTCCAAAAGCGGCTCCGACTTCCTCCAGCTCGACATCGGGCAGGCCCCGCCCGGCGGCCGCACCGCCTGGCTCGCCGACCGCCTGCGCGCCGCCATCGCCGACGGCACCCTGCCCGTCGGCAGCCGGCTGCCCGCCGGCCGCGTCCTCGCCGCCGAACTCCGGGTCTCCCGGGGCCTGGTGACCGAGGCCTACCAGCGCCTCGCCGAGACCGGCCAGGTGGCCGGCCGCGGCCGGGGCGGCACCGTGGTCGTCGCCGCCCCGCTCCCGGAGGCCGCAGTCCCACCCGCCGCGCTCCCGGACGCCGTTTCCCGCGGCGGGCTCGTGGACGCGCTGCGCGCCGTGCCCTGCCGGATCGACCTCTCGCCCGGCGTGCCCGACCTCGCAGCCTTCCCGCGCACCGCATGGCTCCAGGCCGAGCGCCGGGTCCTCGCCGCCCTCACCCCCGCCGACTTCGGCTACGGCGACCCCCAGGGCGCCCCCGCCCTGCGCACGGCGGTCGCCGGCTGGCTCGCCCGCAACCGGGGGATCCGCGCGGACCCCGCCGAGGTCGTCGTGGTCGCGGGGGTCGCCCAGGCGCTCTGGCTGCTCGCGCAGGTACTGCCCGCGCGCGGCGTGCGCCGGGTCGCGGTGGAGGACCCCGGCTCGCTCGGAGCGCGCCGGCAGCTGGAGTTCGCCGGGCTGGACACCGTAGGCGTACCCGTGGACGAGGGCGGGCTGGACGTGGCCGCGCTGCGGGCCGCCGGGGCGCGGGCCGTGCTGCTGACCCCCGCGCACCAGTTCCCGACCGGCGTCGTCCTCGACGGCGAGCGCCGCCGCGAACTGCTGGACTGGGCCGCCGCCGGGGGAGTGGTCATCGAGGACGACTACGACGCCGAACACCGCTACGACCGCGCCCCCGTACCCGCCCTGCGGGCGCTGCTCCCCGAGGCCGTCTGCTACGCCGGAAGCGTGTCCAAACTGCTCGCCCCCGCCCTCCGGCTCGGCTGGCTGCTCGTCCCGCCGGGCCTGCGGGAGGAGGTCGTCGCCGCCAAACGCCACGCCGACCTCGGCAACCCCGTCCTCGCCCAGCTCGTCCTCGCCCGCCTGATGGACTCCGGCGAACTCGAACGCCACCTGCGCCACCTGCGCCGCCGTCACCGCGGCCGCCGCGACGCGATGCTGCGCGCCGTCGCCGGCCTGCTGCCCGGCGCCCGCGTCCACGGGGCGGCCGCCGGCCTGCACCTGATGGTCACCTTCGACGGCGCCTCCTTCGACGACACCGCCCTGGCCTCGGCCGCCCTCGCCCTCGGCGTCAAGGCCCACCCGCTGTCCTGGCACCGGCTGCGCCCGGGCCCGCCCGGCCTGGTCCTGGGCTACGCGGCCGGCCCGGCGGGCGAGATCGAGGAGGGCGTCGCCCTGCTGGGCCGGGCCCTGCGCGGACTGACGGACGCCGGCCGCCAAGATCGAACGGGGTGACACCACCCGCACCCGGTGCGTGCAATGGGCAACGGTGTCGCGTGGCGCCGGCCAAAGAGCAGTGGGCCGGCCGGCGGTCGGGCGGAACACCCCTCACCCACGGGACCCGCCATGAGTGCACACTCCGCGCCCCGCAGTTGACGCAGAGCGGCAGCCGCGTACCGGCTCCCCCGTCAACTCCGCCACAGCACCAGTCCGACATCGACGAGTTCCGTGCCAACGGCGGCCGCGTGGGCGGCCCTTCGAAGGCGCAGACCTGCTCCTGCTGACCTCCACCGGCGCCCGCTCGGGCGCGCCGCACACGACACCGCTCGGCTACGTCCGCCACGACGGGGCACCGGTAGACCGAAGCCCACCTCGCGGCCCGCGCCGCGCACACCGGGCCCGGCGAACCGCCCGCGCCCGCGCTCGGGCTCCAGATCCGCCGGCCCCGCGGGCCCCCCTTCGGACCGGCACTGAGCGGGGGCGCGGAACCGGGGAAAAGTTTTTCGGGAACGGCGGCAACCGATCGGGGACTCGCACGTCGTGGAGGGGTGAAGGGCGAAGTTCCGAGCCCTCGACCCGACCGTGGAGAACCAGAGTGAAGAACCTGAAGCGCGTTCCCCTGTCCGCCCGCCGGGCCGCCGCCGTCGTCGCGGCCGCCGGGGCGGTCGTCGCCCTCGGCGGCCCGGCCTTCGCCTCGGAGGGGGCCTCTTCCGGCGCGGCGGCGCCCGGCGTCACCGCGAGCGCGGCGCCGAGCCCCGTACCGTCCACCCCGGCCGGTGCGAAGCCGAGCGCCTCGCCGACCACCCCCGGCGGCGGCACGGCG
>NZ_JBGWAB010000142.1:0-19315 GCF_041862025.1 Streptomyces sp. AB3(2024) | reverse complement strand
GTCTTCCACCGCTGGCAGACCGCACCCAGCGGCAACTGGGCCAACTGGGAAGGCACCGGCGGCGGCCCCGCGACCTCACGCCTCGCCCTCGAAACCGCACCCGACGGCCGACTCGAAGTCTTCGCCCTCTCCGACACCACCTTCCAGCACCTCTACCAGACCGGAGTCAACGGCGCCTGGTCCGCCTGGGAGACCTTCGGCAGCGGCGGACACGACCTCACGGCCGGCTACAACCAGGACGGCAGGCTGGAGGTCTTCGCCTCCAACTCCACCGGTGTGTTCCACCGTTGGCAGACCAGCCCCACCTCGTGGTCGGAATGGGCGGGCATGGGAGGGATCTCCAACGCCGAGCTGACCCACTCGCGGTCGGCCGACGGCCGCGTCGAGGTGTTCGCGATCAACGCCACCGCCGCGAGCCACGCCTGGCAGACCCGCCCGAACGCGCCGTACTCGGAGTGGGAGACCTTCGGCGGCGGCGGCACCGAGATCGCCGCGGGCAACGACGCCGACGGGCGCATCGAGGTGTTCGCGACCAGCAGCGCCGGTGTCTACCACAAGTGGCAGACCGGCTTTGCCACTTGGTCGGAGTGGGCCTGGCTGAACAATTCCGGGCCGGCGGTCAACTAGCCGCCCCTCCGCGGATCCGATCCGCAGACGGGAGCTCCGGAGGGCGCCCGCCACGGCCTCAACGTCGGTGCTCCGGGCGTCCTCCGCAGGTCCGAGACACCGGCGCTCTGCGTCGGCCTGTCGCCCTCACCGCGTGAACAGCCGGAATTGAGCACCAGAGTCCGGGCTCTCGTCCCCATGCTGCTTGAAGAGAGCCGGTCGGCTCCGTCGTCGCCGTGCGGCCGTTGGCCGGTTTCGTCGCGGACATGGAGGAGGAGGGCGGCCAGCGCGTTGGGGATGCTGGAGCTTTCCAGGGTCAGGACGCGGTAGCGGCCGTGCAGTACCTCGCCGCGCACGCGCATCCCCGATTCGAATTCGGAGGCGTCCAGGACCGTGACCTCGACGAACATGACGTCGTCCTCGGCCGGGATGTCGTCGTCCGCGCGGATCTGCGCCTTCTTCTGCCGGTACTCCTCCAGGTCCCGGCTGTCGGGCTCGTTGGCGATGAACCGGATCGTGCGGTTGGCGGTGTCACGGATGAACCGCTGCGCCATGTCGTCGAACTCCATGTGCGTGACGCGCAGCTCGAAGACCCGGGCGAGCCGGGAGAGGAGGGAGAGCGCCATGCAGGGTGTTGGTGAGGTGCGGGTTCTCCACCAGGTGCGCGGTCGCGTCGGCGGCCGAGAGGGTGATGGTGATGAGGAAGTCGGTCGCCGCGAACCCGAGCAGGGTCAGGACGAACAGCTTGCCCTTCCAGAAGGTGAGCAGCCGCTCCAGCATGGCGATGGAGCCCTCGCCGTGCGGGCTCTCCTCGGCCACGCGCCGGTAGACGGGCAGCGCGCCGAAGAGGGTCAGCAGGACGAGCACGATGGTCGCCAGCGGTGACAGCAGACCTGCGGCGAGCGCCGCGATACCGGGCTGGTAGCCGAGGGTGGAGAAGTAGTCGAGACCGGTCAGGCACATGACCCGCCACCACGGCCGCCCGTGCGGCTGGGCCGCCTCCTCCTTGGCGGCGGGCGAACCGGTCTGGGTGGTCAGGCCTTCCAGCATCCACGCGCGCAGGCGCGAGGAGCGGGCGGGGGTGGCCATCGTGGCGAGCTCCTGTCGTACGGCTAAGGATCAGCCATCGACATCGACGGCTGAGCCGGCGTACGCAGCCGGATCATTCATGCCCGCTCATGAGCGGATTCCGACGCGTCCTGACGCGCACCCTCCCGGTGGCGTAGCGGACGCACTCCCGTTGCGGGCAGGACCCCGCCTGCCCGGCCGGCAACCGGCCGGGCCGATCGTCCGTGGAGCGGGACCGGCTCGGCGTCCGCCCACGGGCCGCGGCCCGTGCGGCCCGCCGCAGGTCGCCTGGCCCCAGGAGGCCTCGGGCGAGAGACGCGCCCACGCCCGTACGTCCTCGACTGCTCGGCCGTCGTACGGGCACGCGGCGGCGGGTGCCTGACAGCGCGCGACCCGCAGACGTAGACCATCGGCTCGTACGGGCCGAGCCGGGCCGAGTGTGGATCAACGGCGGCCGGCCTGGTACGGCCATGGTCGGACGGTGTAGGTGGATCCTGCGGGCGGCCGGTGGTCGACACGGCCGGCCGCAGGGTCTCGAACGGCGCCGTAGCGCCCGAAGGGCAGCGCCATGCACGGCGGGCGGCGCCGGATGCGGCGGCCGGTCGTCGTGGCGCCGACCGAGGCCGATTCCCCTGGCATCCGTCCAACAGCACTGTTGGACGGCGCTCAAGGACCGATACCGGCAAGTGACTCCGCCCTGACGGAACTCATCCGACCGGACGGCCGGAACACGCGAGCCGCCCGGCCCGGTGCCCCCACACCGGACGCCGGACGGCTCATGTGTTGTGCGACGGTTGACCGACGCGCGGTCGCATCGGCCCCGGACCCCCCACGAGCCGGACCATGCGCTGTCCTGGCGGAGTTCAGGTCACCGCCCTCCAGCCGCGCGCCACCGGACCGTCACCCGGCTCCGTCGCAAAACCAGTGTGCGGCCGGGCGACGGCCGCGCCAACACTTCCTGACGCGTTCCTTCCGCACGGCCGTCGATCTTTGACGCGACCCTGATGACGTGCGCGAATGCGGCCGAGCCCCATCACCCGACGAACGTCAGAAGTCCGTCAGGGACCCATTCGGGATCTTGCCCGTGCGCCCCGGATCCGCTGTGATGGAGTCATGAACAGCGGTCCGCGCTACGACGATCGGCCACCGAATCCGGTGCAGCCGACGGCGCCCGCTGTCCGCCCGGCCTTCTGACTTCGGCCGCGCGTCATCGACGTACCTGCCGTCGGCCCTCACAGGGGGCCGACCCCGGCTTCGTACGCATCTTCACCATCACCCGCATGAGCTGAACCCGCACCCGCCATCCGCCGGGCGCCGGGCCCGTCAGCCATGCTCGCTTCCAGGATCCAGGAATCCGACATGTCTTCATCCCTGTCCGGACGTACCGTCCTCGTCACCGGCGCCACCTCCGGCATCGGCTATGAGACCGCCCGCCAGCTCGCCGAACGCGGCGCCACCGTCCTCCTCCACGGCCGCACGCCCGAAGAGGCCCAGGCCGCGACGGACCGGCTGATCGCCACTGCCGGCATCGACGGCAACCTCGTACGCCCGCTCGCCTCCGACTTCGCCCGCCTGGAGGAGGTCGAGAACCTCGCCCACGCCGTCGTACGCGAACACCCGCACCTCGACGTACTCGTCAACAACGCGGCCATCGCCGCACCCGAGCGCCACACGCTCACCGCCGACGGCAACGAGATCGCCTTCCAGGTCAACTTTCTCGCCCACTACCTCCTGACCGATCTCCTGGTCCCCGCCCTCACCACCGATCCCGGGGGCCGGGTCGTCAACGTCTCCTCCTCGCTCCACCGCACCGCCACCATCCAGTGGAACGACCCGCAGCGCGTCCGCCGCTACTCGCGCCTCGCCGCCTACGCGCAGTCGCAGCTGGCGCTGACGGTCTTCGCCTCGGACCCCCGCGTCACCGCCGTCTCGGTCCATCCCGGGATCTGCGACACGGGGCTGCTCCCCCTCTACGGGATCGAGGGCGAGTCCGCCGCCGAGGGTGCAGGCCACGTCGTACGGCTCTGCGACCCGGGCACCGAGATCGTCAACGGCGCCTACTACGACCGCGACGAACGCGTGGCCCCGGCCGCGGCCGCCACCGACGACCGCACGATCAAGCGCCTCAACAAGCTCGCCGACCTCCTCGTCGGCCACACCGCCTGAAGGGATCCACGGACATGTCCAAGCGCGCACGCAAGAAGAGGGCCCGCCGCAAGAAGGGATCCAACCACGGCAGCAAGCCCTCCTGCTGACCAGCGACCCACTCCACCACGGGGCGGCCCTCCGACCAGGGCCGCCCCGCATCCATGCCCCGAGGAAGAATCATGATCAACCTGCCCTCCCACAGGCTTCCGGCCCTCGCCGGCTGGTTCCCTGCCGGCGCCCCCGGCCCGTCCGCTCTCACCGAGCACGCCCTGACCACCCAGGCCGGCCGCTGGTGGGTGGACCGCGTCGTCCAGCCGCGCGTCATCGCCGCCGAATGCGGACACCACCTGCTCCTGCGCGGAGACCCGCAGGCCCTGGCACCCCAAGACCTCGCGCGCTTCGCCGATCGCCACATCGAAGCCTCCGGCCGTTTCCTCCCGCTGATCAGGACCGCTTTCGACCATGTCTCACCCCGGCAGCGAATGGTGCATGTCAGACGCTCCGCCGCACCGGTCACCCGGCCACCGCGGGGCGTCACCGTGCGCAGGCTGGACGCCGGGGACGCCCGCGCGCTCGCCACGATTCCCCCGGCGATGAGCTGGATCCACCACACCTGGGGCGGCCCGGAGGCCCTCGCACGCTCCGGGTACGCCTGGGCCGCCTTCCACGGCAACCGCATCGTGGCGGTCGCCTGCACCTACTTCCTCGGCACCGCCTACGAGGACATAGCCTGCGTCACCGTCCCCGACCCCCGTATCCAGTACCTCGTGCTCGACTGCGTCAACGCCCTGTGCTCCGACATAGCCGCCCGCCGCCACACACCGAGTTGGACCTGTTCCACCGCCAACCGGCCAGGGCGCCTGCTCGCATGGACGGCGGGCTTCCGTCCCAAAATCGAATACACCCACTACGTCGTCGGTGCACCGGCCGCGAAGGAAGGAGCGGTGGCAGGATGAACGGCGATACTCACCGGATGGACTCCATCTACCGCAGTACGGCGGGCCGGGAGCACATCCGCCGCTGGTGCACCGGCCAGCTCGACGCCTGGCCGGTGCCGCACGAGCGGATGTCCGTGACCGTCCATGGAGCACGCACCCACGTGGTCACCGCCGGCACCGGCCCGATCACGGTCGTCTTCGTCGCGGGAACGAACTTCAACGCCGCCGCGTCCCTGCCCTTGGCCACGGCGCTGGTCGAGGCCGGACACCGGCTCGTCATGGCGGACGTCCCGGGCCAGCCCGGGCTCAGTTCCGGGGCGCGCGGGCTCTCCGGCGGCCGTCTGTCCTGGTACGGCGCATGGCTGAGCGAAGTCCTCGACGCCGTGGTGACCGGACCCGCGGTGGTGATCGGCCACTCGTTCGGTGCCGCCATCGCCCTGTCCAGTCCCTCCCCGCTGATCGACCGGCTCGTGCTCGTCTCCCCCGGCGGGCCGGGCCGGCTGCGCCTGGCGCCCGGGCTGCTCGCAGTCTCCGCCGCCTGGTTCATCCGACCCACTCCCGCGCGCAGCGCCCGGCTCCTACGGGCCATGCTCGCGCCCGGGAGCCGGCCCCGCGCGGATCTGGTGGAGTGGATGACCCTCGTCGCGCGCCACTCCGGGTCGAGCGGTGCCCCGGGCACGGCCGAGCTCCCGTCACGGACGGTTCCCCGGCTGGTCGCCACGGGCGCACACGACACCTTCCTGCCCCCGCGACGGCTCTACCCGGTGGTCCACGCGACGCTCGACACCGAGTTGCACGTCATTCCCGACGCCGGCCATCTCGTGGTCGAGGAACACCCCGGCCAGGTGGCGGCCCTCGTATGAGCAGGCACACCGGGCACGCCGATCTCCCCGCCCTTCCCATCCTGGGCGGCTCGTATCAGCTCGCGATCGACGGGCTGACCCTGCTAGCGGACTCCTTCACGCTCCACTACACCGTTTCTCCGCCGCTACCGGCGTCCGTGCTGCTCACCCTCGATGCGGAGGACGACCTCGGAAACACCTATGTGGACTGGGGCGGGGCCTGCGGCACGAGTCCGGACGGCCACCGCACTCACGGCACGATCACCGCCCGACCCGCACCCCCACACTCGGCACTCCACCTCCGGGTGCGGCTCGTCTTCCTCAGGAGCGGCGCGGAGTTCCCGTACGATCTCGGCCTGCCCCTGCCCTGAGGGGCCTGCCTCAGCGGAACTCGGCCAGTCGGCGGCGCAGTCCGAGCACGGTCAGCCCGGCCGTGAGCAGCAGCGCGGCGCCGGCCATCGGGGCTTGCGTGGTCAGTGCCCCGCGGCCGTCCCGGACGGCGAGGTCGAAGTGCCTCTGGTTGATGGCCGTGACCCGGTCCAGGGCCTTCATCCACTCCCCGAAGTGGGCGTTGGAGGTGTCCGATGCCCAGCCGATGCAGAAGACCGTCGCCTCCTGTGTCTTCCCCTCGGCCACCAGCCGCCGGAAGGTCCGGTCGTCGCGCTGGTAGACGGCGTACGCCTCGACTGTCTTCTCGGCGGCCTCGCGCTCCCCCGCGAAGGTGATGTTGTCCAGCTCGCGCCGGTACTCGCCGGTGAACCGCTTCTCGTCGTGGTCCTTCCGGTACGCGGACCAGCTCTCGTCGAGCTTGCCGTCGTACGTGTCGAGTCCGGCGCCCGCGATCCCGTACAGCTGATGCGACTTGTCGAGGAAGGACCGCTCGTACGTCGTGCGGCGGTCGGGGTCCAGGAGGTAGCGGCTCTCGTCCGCGTTGGCGTCGTAGCCGATCGCCTTGGACCGCGACAGCGCGATGACGGAGTCGAAGGAGTCCCGGCGGGCGACCTTCATCCGGTCGTAGGTGGTCGTCAGCAGCTGGGCGGCGCACACGACCGCGACCACGGCGCAGAGGGTGGCGGCGATCAGTCCCGGGTTGAAGACCCGGTGGAAGCGGCGGGCGAGGTGGATCTGGAACAGTACGAGCCCGGCGATCAGCAGCACGCCGAGGACGGCTTCAGCGCTCCGCTGCAGGTCGAGGTCGCCTCGCGCCGCGGCGTACTGCCGCCCGTACACCGTGTTGTTGGCGTCGACGAGCTTGCGGGCCTCCGGCAGCAGCCGCCCGGCGAGGAGGTCGGTCGCGGCCCTGTAGTCCTCCCGGGCGGCGTCCTTGCCGCCGGGACGGCCGTCGTTCTCCAGTGCCCGCCCGATCAGTTCCTGGTAGTGCGCGAAGTCGTCGGTGAGCGTCACGACGGTCGCCTCGGTGGCCGGATCGCCTTCCGAAGCGGCGGCGAGCGTGCGCAGCGAGCGGCTGATGGTCTCCTGTGCGTCCCGGTAGAAGCCGCCGGCCTTCGCGTACGACTCTCCCAGACGCCCCTTGCCGGTGCCTGCATCGCCGCTGGAGAGGAGGATGTTGGCCGTCTGCGCGTCCATGTCGTTGAGCGCGAGGTTGAGCTGGGTCGCGGAGAGGGTGCGAGGTGCGTCGCGCCGGGCCGTCTCGTCCCACGTGCCGGCCGCCCCCGTCGCCGCCACCGCGAGCAGGACCAGTAACCCGGTGGCGAGGAGCGCACACGCCGCGCGGGCGAGGCGCAGCCGGCCGGGCAAGGTGGCCCAGTAGCGGTCGGTGAGCAAGCGGGCGGCCCGGGCGATGGTGGTGGGAGGCCGTCGCCGAGTCAATGCTCCTCGCGGCCCCTCTCCGGACTGCGATTCCGCGGGGGCGGGGATCTCCGCGACAGAATCCGGGGCCCCCGCTCCCTGACTCCGCTCCGTACCGGCGGTGATCGTCACTCGCACTCCAGCCTCACACCCGGGCCGTTCGTACGGCCTCGCGTGCACGCCAGCATCTGGCTCAACAGTTCGACTCACCAGGCACGTTGATGACCTCCATACGCGGGAGGCCGGGAATTGACGGGCCCTTGACGGCGCCCCCGTGGGACGCGCCGCACTCACACGTCGAAGCGGTACCCCATGCCGGGGGCGGTGATCAGATGGCGCGGGTGCGACGGGTCCACCTCAAGCTTCCGCCGCAGGTGAGCCATGTACACACGCAGGTAGTGGGTCTGCGTTCCGTAGGAGGCACCCCACACCTCCTGCAGCAGCCGCCGCTGGCTGACGAGCCGCCCGCGGTTGAGGATCAGGACCTCCAGCAGATGCCATTCCGTCGGCGTGAGCCGAATGTTCTGCCCCCTGCGCCGGGCCTTCTTCGCGAGCAGGTCGACGGTGAACTCCTCCGTCTCGACGACCGCTTCGGCCGCGGCGGCCGAGCCCAGCGTCGACGTGCGCCGAGCGACGGCTCCCAGCCGGGCCAGCAGTTCGTCCATGCTGAAGGGCTTGGTGATGTAGTCGTCGGCGCCCGCGTCCAGGGCCCGGACCTTCTCCTCGGAGCCGTGGCGGGCGGAGACCACCAGGATGGGCACCTTCGACCACACGCGCAGCCGCGTTCAGGACCAGCTCGGCGAGCCCGGCCTGGTCCTGAACGCGGCTGCGCTCTGGACGACCCGCTACGTGGACGCCGCCGTCGAGCAGCTACGGACCCTGCCGCCCGAGGAGCGGGAGCACGACGTCCTGGACGAGGACGTCGCCCGGTGGCGCCCCTCGACGAGCACGAGGAGAGCGAGCCGACGGGTCGCTATTCCATCTTGCTAAGTACCGGTAGTCAGCGTTACGGTATACCGGTACTCAACAGCGCTTACTAGCGCAGGGAGGAGGCATTCCATGGCCAAGCTGCTGACCGAGATGCTCAAGGGCACGCTGGAGGGCCTCATTCTCGCGTCCCTGTCCGGCCGGCCCGCCTACGGCTACGAAATCACGGCACGGCTGCGGGAGCAGGGTTTCTCCGACATCGCCGAAGGGACCGTCTACGCGCTGCTCCTGAGGATGGAGAAGCGCGGCCTCGTCGACGTGGAGAAGGTCCCTTCCGAGAAGGGGCCGCCGCGCAAGGTGCACTCCCTCAACGCTCAGGGACGGGAGTACCTCGAAGAGTTCTGGAGGACGTGGAGCTTCCTCACGGAACGACTGGAACAGCTCCGCGAAGGGGGCAAGTAACCATGTCCGATGTCGAAAAGAGCGGCTTCCTCATGAAGGTGATCGGGCCCAAGAAGCGCTGGAGGGCGTACAAGCGGCGCGCCAAGGAGCTTCCTGAGAACCACCGCACGGCGGTCGAAGCGATCGAGCGGTACCTGATGTACTTCGTGCCGACCGACGGCGACAGCAATGCGTCGATGTTCGAAGACCTCGCCGACCTGTTCGAGCAGGCCGCGGTGGACGGAAGGCCGATCCGCGAGATCGTCGGGGAGGATCCGGTGGAGTTCGTCGACGCGTTCGCCCAGAACTACTCCGAGGGTGGCTACGTCCCCGCCCGCGCCCGGAAGCGGCTGACCGACGACATCGAGCGCGCAGCCGGCAACGGGACCGGAACAGAGGACACGCCGGTCTGATCCCGCCTCGGCACATCCCCCGGGGCCGAGCACCACGTTCATCGCCCGTCTGCACCACGCGGCGGCAGGGCCATGCCCGGCCGGCCACCTCTCGCCGCATGCCTGCGGCACCGTCGAGACCGACCAATGCGTGCAAGGAGATTCATGATGGGAAGCGGCAACAACGGCTTGTCCGAAGCAGGGCTGCGCCGCCTGCGCGAGGTACTGGAACGGCATGTGGAGTCCAGGAAGATCCCCGGACTCGTCGCCCTGGTCGGCCGGGGCGAGGAAACGCACGTCGAAGCGATCGGGACGATGCGTCATGACGGTGGCCCGCCGATGCGCCGGGACACGATCTTCCGGATGGCCTCGACGACCAAGCCGGTCGCGGTCGCCGCGACCATGGTCCTGCTCGACGAGTGCCGGCTGCGGCTGGACGACCCGGTGGACCAGTGGCTGCCGGAACTGGCCGACCGGCGAGTGCTCAAGCGGCCCGACGGTCCGCTGGACGGCACCGTCCCGGCGCGGCGTCCGATCACCGTGCGGGACCTGCTCACCTCCACCTGCGGGCTCGGGCTGGACACGACGGCGATGGGCTCCCCGATGATGAGCGCCTACTTCGAGCGGAAGGTCTACGGCGAGAACGGGTGGATGCTGCCGGCAGTCGAGCCGGACGAGTGGATGCGCCGCCTGGGCACGCTTCCGCTGATGCACCAGCCGGGAGAGCAGTGGATGTACAACGTCAGCGACGACCTCCTCGGGGTGCTCGTGGCCAGGGTCACCGGCCAGCCGTTCGAAACGTTTCTCCGCGAGCGCATATTCGAACCGCTGGGCATGAGGGACACCGGATTCCACGTCCCCGCCGACAAGATCCACCGGCTGCCTCCCCTGTACGCCCCCGACCCGCAGACCGGAGAGTTCCACGTGGAGGACCCGGCCGAGGGCGGGCACCACAGCAAGCCGCCGGCGTTCCCCTCCAGCGGCGGCGGACTCGACTCCACCGCCGACGACTACCACGCGTACTTCCGGATGCTGCTCAACCACGGGATGCACGGCACCGAGCGGATCCTGTCCCGGGCCGCCGTCGAGCTGATGACCACCAACCGCCTGACGCCCGAGCAGACAACCGCCCGAGCAGCCCTGGCACGCAACCTCGTCCATCTGTCATACGGCCAGGGGCAGCACGGCGGCTGGGGTTTCGGCATGGCGGTACGCACCTACCGGGGCGACTACGCGCCCGTCGGCCAGTTCGGCTGGGACGGCGGAACGGGCACCACGACCTACGCCGACCCGGACAACCGGCTCGTCGGCATCCTCCTCACCCAGACCGGGATGTCCACCCCGGACTCGGCGCGGGCCATGCAGGACTTCTGGACCACCCTCTACCAGGCAATCGACGACTGACCTGCCTACCTGGTCGAGGTCGGTCCGACAGGAGACCTCGACCAGGCTCCGCCCATCGATGCCTCCACGTCTTCTGCGATCGACTGCACGACCGGCTCAGGGCAATCACTGACGCCCCCTTGATGGAGCTCAGCGCCGCAGAGCGCCATCGCAGCAGCCGGGGAAAGCCGGCCGCGGGGATCTCTGGAACCGCCGCTGATCCGAAGCCGATCTCGTCGAGCGCCGTCCGTGCCCGAAGTGCAAGGCCGCCCCCAGCTCGCCGTGCCGCTCGCGCAGCGGGCCGGTCACGAGCACGGACATCCGCATCGGCTATGCCGACTGCGCGCACCTCAGCCAGCCGGGGCGGCCCACCCCCGGCAGGGGCCTTCCGGGCGGCTGCCGTCAGAACCTCGTCAAGATGTCGTCGCCACGGCGTCAGCAGTCCATCAGGGTTCGCTGCGAAGGGGACAGCCTGTCCTAACGTCGCCCGCATGGGACGACGTTTCACTCGGTCCGCGGCCGGCTCCCGAGCCGGGCACGGGGAACCCTCCGAGCCGCTCGCACAGGACATCCACTGGGCCGCCGGGAGGCGATCGGCTTTGGGGGTCACATCCCTGCTCTTCACGACCGTGCTCGTGCTGGACGCAGCCGGCGGCCGGCTCGACGTGACCCGCGGCTTCCTCTGGACCGGCGTGGCCGCCCTCGTCTTCGTGATCCTGTTCCCGCTCCGCGTCTCCACACGGCCCGGCCTGCTGATCGCCCGCGGGCTGCTGGTGGAGCACAGCGTCCGCACCGACTGCCTCGTCTCGGTCCGGTGGTCCGACGGGGTGTCCCGGCGGATGGTCCTCCGGGACACGGAAGGAAGCCGGGTCGAGATCGACCCGACCGTCCTCGTCCGCAATCCCGCGATGTGGCGACGTCTCGACACGGACACCCGCACATCGATCGAGCGCGGCACCCTGCTGTGTGGCGCGACCGCCCTGCGCCAGCTGGCCGAGCGCATCGACCGCGAGACGGCCCACACGGTCTTCAAGGTGTCCGGCTTGCAGTGACGGGTGTCCGCCCGTGACCGCCCCGGCCGGAGTCTTCGCCGAGCTCATCTTGGTGACGCCGACTGCGTTCGGTTACGGACTCACGCTGCCTCGGCCTGCCTGCCGAGTCCCGGACGGCGAGCCGGACCGGTCGCGTAGTGGACGTACTCACGGGTCAGGCGGAACCCGGCCGACCAGGCCAGGAGCCGGCTGGGGCGGTTGTCTCGGGAGCAGGTCCAGCTCGCCGTGCGGCCGCGGGCGGCGATGTCCTGGCACAGGGCGGTGACACAGGCGAGGGCGAGGTGTTGTCGGCGGTGGCCGGGGTCGGCCAGGGCTGCGACGTCCTCGTAGCGGCTGCCGAGGAAGTAGGTGCAGGCCAGGGAGAGGGCACGGCCCCGGTGAAACGCGCCCCAGCAGAGACCGGAGGACGCGAGCTGCTCGGGGCCGCCCCAGGTCTTGTGGATCCAGGCCGCCCCTGGTCCGAGGGCGACGATGGCCGACGCGTCCTTGGGAGTCATCCGGCGCACCGTGATGCCGGGAGCCGGACGAGCGGGCACGGCGGGCGCCTGGTGTACGTAGACCATGCGCTCCCACGGATCGATGCGCTGGAACCCGCCGGCGAGTACGGGCAGGAAACGGGCCGGGGCTTCGACGTAGCTGCCCACGAATCCTGCGAGGGCATCAGGGGTCAGCGCACCCGGGTCTCCGCGCAGCAGGACATGGTCCCCGCTGGAGACCGCAACCGCCCTCGGGTTCACGGCACGGTCCGCCCACCAGCGGCCGTTACCGGTGGCGATGACGTGCTCGGGGAGAGCCGCGACGCCGGGAGCCCCGCCGGGGAACCAGCGGGCCAGAGCGGGGAGACGGGTGGGAAGGAGCTCGATCACGACGGATGCCGCCTAGGTCAAAGAGGGAAGAGGGGCGGGGGCGGCCCGGGACGGTGGGCCGCCCCCGCGGGGAGCCGGCGCTGGTGAGCGCAGCGCCGGCCGGCCTTGCGGCCGGGGTTGGACTCGTGCGCAGACCCGTCAGACGCAGTGGCCGACGAGCTGATCGGCGAGCTTGGTCAGCCGCTTGACCGTGCGTTCCTGGGTCGCTCCGGCGGCCGGGTCCTTCCGCTCGCCGCGGTCGTAGTAGGCGCCGTTGACGATCTCGACAGCCGGGTCGCACAGCCGTACGACGTGGGCGGCCCCCTCGGCGGGCGTCGCACCCTCGTGTCCGTACAGCGGTCTCAGCGCGGTCTCACAGACGCCCGGATTGACGGATACGGCGGTGACACGGGGGTCGGCGGCGAAGACGGTGAGCGCGAGCCGCGACTGTGCGTAGGCCGCGAGGCTTGAGTACCGGCGGGTCCGGTTGGGGTCGTTCCACATGATCGACGCGGTGCGGTGCATCGAGGAGGAGACGTTCACGACGCGTCCGCCCGGGTCAGTGGTGAGCGCCGGCTCCAGCAGGTGCGTCAGCAGGTAGTGGGCGAGGAAGTTGACCTGGAACGCGAGCTCGTTGCCGTCGGGGGTGACCGTGTGCCGCTCGGGGGCGGCGACAGCGGCATTGTTGACCAGGACGTCGAGGTACGGGTGCCCGGTGACGACCCGGTTGGCGAGCCGCTCGACCTCGTCGAGCCGCGAGAAGTCCGCCGCGCACGGACGCAGGAGTTCCGCGTCGACGTCAGCCGTGGCGAGGAGCCGCTTCACGGCCGCCCGGGCCTCGTCCGGCGTGCGGCCGTGGAGAAGGACGGTGGCGCCGCACTCGGCGAGCAGGCGGGCGGTCTCGTAGCCGATGCCGGAGGTGGCACCGGTGACCATGACGGTCCGACCGGACAGGAACGAAGACATGAGTGGATCCAGTGGACGGGCACGGCTGCGGGCGGGCGAGGAAGCCGGGGTGCTGCCGTGCGGTGAGGTGTGATCCCGTATCTCGTACGGGTGGAAGCCTGCAGTTGCGCGGGTGGCCGCGACAGGCGAAGTCGCTTGCCGCCAAGGTCAAGCGTCATCCATCCAACTGGCTTGCAGCCCACGGCTCAAGCGCCGTGACGACCTTCTGATGTGGTCTTGACGGACTTCAGCCGAGCCCCGGGACCGTGGACACCAGCAGGTCGATGGCCTTGATGCCGACGAAGGGCAGGACGAGGCCGCCGAGGCCGTAGACGGCCAGGTTGCGGCGCAGCAGGTGGTGTGCGGAGGCCGGCCGGTAGCGGACGCCGCGCAGGGCGAGCGGGATGAGAGCGATGATGATCAGGGCGTTGAAGATGATCGCCGAGGTGATGGCGGACAACGGGCTGTTCAGGCCCATGACGTTGAGCGCTTCCAGCCCCGGGTAGGCGGACGCGAACATGGCGGGGATGATCGCGAAGTACTTCGCCACGTCGTTGGTGATGGAGAAGGTGGTGAGCGCGCCTCGGGTGATGAGGAGTTGCTTGCCGATCTCGACGATGTCGATGAGTTTGGTGGGGTTGGAGTCCAGGTCCACCATGTTCCCGGCTTCCTTGGCGGCCGAGGTTCCGGTGTTCATCGCGACGCCGACGTCGGCCTGGGCGAGGGCCGGGGCGTCGTTGGTGCCGTCGCCGGTCATCGCGACGAGCTTGCCGCCCTCCTGCTCCCGCTTGATGAGCGCGAGCTTGTCCTCGGGCGTCGCCTCGGCGAGGTACTCGTCCACGCCCGCCTCCATGGCGATGGCACGGGCCGTCAGCTCGTTGTCGCCGGTCACCATGACCGTCCGGATCCCCATGGTGCGCAGCTCGGCGAACCGCTCCCGGATGCCCTCCTTGACGACGTCCTTGAGGTGGATGATCCCCAGTACTCGGGGCCCGTCCCAGTCGTGGACCGCCACGAGCAGGGGGGTGCCACCGGACTCGGACACGGTGGCCGACCACGCGGCGGCTTCCTGCGGTACGGTCCCGCCGCGAAGCGTCACCCACTCGGACACCTGGGCCACGGCCCCCTTGCGGATGGCACAGCCTGCCCCATTGGGCCAGCTCAGGTTGATTCCGCTCATGCGGGTTCGGGCGCTGAACTCCTGGAAGCGCGGGTTGCTCAGATCCTCCTCGGCGGCTGCCCGCAGCCCGTACTGCTGGGCCAGTGCGACGACGGACCGGCCCTCGGGGGTCTCGTCGGAGAGGGAGGCCAACTGGGCTGCGTCCGCCAGCTTCATGTGGTCGATTCCGGGGAGCGGGATGAAGGCCGACGCCTCGCGGTTGCCCAGGGTGATGGTGCCGGTCTTGTCGAGCAGCAGGGTGTTGACGTCACCGGCGGCCTCGACCGCGCGGCCGCTCATCGCGACGACGTTGCGCTGGACGAGGCGGTCCATGCCCGCGATGCCGATCGCGGAGAGCAGCGCGCCGATGGTCGTGGGGATGAGCGTGACGAGGAGGGCCACGAGCACGGTGGTGGTCTGGGCTGCGCGCGCGTATGCGGCCATCGGCTGGAGCGAGACGACCACCAGGATGAAGATGAAGGTGAGAGCGGCCAGCAGGATGTTGAGCGCTATCTCGTTCGGGGTCTTCTGCCGGGACGCGCCTTCGACCAGGGCGATCATCCGGTCCATGAAGCTGTGCCCCGGGCGTGAGCTGACACGTACGACGATCGAGTCGGACAGCACGGTCGTACCGCCCGTGACCCCGCTGCGATCGCCGCCGGCCTCTCGGATCACTGCTGCCGATTCACCGGTGACGGCGGATTCGTCGACCGCCGCGGCGCCGTCGATGACGTCGCCGTCGGCCGGGATCAACTCGCCCGCCTGCACCAGCACGACGTCCAAGGGCTGTAGCTCGCTCGGGGCAACGGCCTCCGTCTCGGCGTGCCGCAGGTTGATGCCGTACGTCCAGTGCCGCAGCCGCAGCGCGACCGTGTCCGTGCGCGCCTTGCGCAGGGATTCGGCCTGGGCCCGGCCGCGCCCTTCGGCGACGGCCTCGGCGAAGTTGGCGAAGATCACCGTCAGCCAGAGCCAGACGCTGATCACCCAGGTGAAGACCGAGGGGTGGATGAGCGCCGACAGTGTGGTCAGCACGGAGCCGACCGCGACCACGAACAGCACCGGCTTCCGGATCAGTTCACGGGGTTCGAGTTTGCGTAAGGCCTCGCGGAAGGAGGCGGCCGCCCGGATCGACTCCAGCAGGGGCCCTCGGCCTGGGCGCCTTCGGGGCGGCCGATTGACCGGAGCCTGCGACGGGGACGGGACGGGAGGTACCTGCCGGGTGGCGGCGGGAGGCATGGCGAGACCTTCTGGTCGAATCGGCGCAGCCGGAACGAGGGATGCACCGCCGGGGATCCGTCCCGTGTGGGACCCCCTCCGGCTCGTCGTGTGACGTTGGGATCCCCGGCGGTGGAACAGGCAGGAACTTACCGTTCCTGAGGCCCTCAGCGGCCGTACCGGCCAGGTAATTTGTGCCCTCTTGACGACAGCGGAGCGAATCCGTCAGAACTCCGTGAAGGCGACGTCAAAGGACCGTGGGCTCGGGTTCCGCGGTGATGCGGAAGCGGAGCCGGCAGATGACGGCGTCGGTGTCGCGGCGCACCGCGTGGGCGACGACGGAGCCGCGCTGGTTCTGGAGCAGCCGCTGCCACAGGTGCGCGGGTTCGGTCTCCGGGATGAGGACGGTGACCTGGGCGTCCGGGTGGGTCTGTGCGAGCTTGCGCACGTACGCCGATACCGGGCGGCCGAGCGAGCGGGTCTCGGAGGAGAGCTCGATCAGCTCGACCCCCGGCTTCCACAACTCCCAGTCCCGGCGCAGGGCTTCGGCGGCCTGCCGGTCTTCGGCCGTGGGGTGGGTGACGGTGACGGCGAGGACGTCGTCGCCGAGGGAGCGGGCGGCGGTGAGGGCCTGGCAGGTCAGGCGGGACAGACCGGAGACGGGGACCACGACGAGCGAGTGGGCCCGGTGCGGCGGCTGGGGGACGCGACCCAGTTCGAGGCGCTCGCCGATCTCTGCGTAGGCGCGGTTGATCTTCTCGAAGGCGAGGACGATCAGCGGCAGGGCCAAGACGATCAGCCAGGCGCCTTCGGTGAACTTGGTGGCGGTGACGATGACTGCGCAGACGCCGGTCAGCAACGCGCCGAAGCCGTTGAGTGCGGCCTTGGCCTGCCAGCCCTTGGGCCGCTCGCCGTACCAGTGGCGCACCATGCCGATCTGGCAGATGGTGAAGCCGACGAAGACGCCGATGGCGAAGAGCGGGACCAGGGTGTTGGTGTCGCCGCCCGAGAAGACGAGCAGGACGGCGGAGACGAGCGCCAGCCAGACCACGCCGTGACGGTGGACCTGGCGGTCGGCCTTGAGCGCGAAGACGTGCGGCAGGTGGTTGTCGCGGGCCAGCAGGCTCATCAGGACGGGCAGCCCGCCGAAGGAGGTGTTCGCGGCGAGCGCCAGGAGCACCATGGTGGCGAACTGGACCACGTAGAAGGCCGCGTTGTGCCCGAAGGAGGCGTCCGCGAGCTGGGCGAGGACGGTGACGCCCTCGACCGGCTGGAGGTGGAAGCGGCCGATGCGGTGCTGACCGGGCCGTCGCGGAAGAGACCTACGGTGATCATGGCGAGGATCGACCCGACGAAAAGTGCGGTCGGGACGAGGAAGGCCTTGGCCGAGTCGACGACCCCGCGCAGGTTCACGGCCGTGACCAGCACCAGGACGGCGAGGCAGATCCAGACCCGCTCCCCGTGAAGAGCGGAAAGGCGGAGGTCAGGGCGGCCACGCCCGCGGTGACGGACACGGCCACGTTCAGGACGTAGTCCAGGATCAGCGAGGCCGCGGCGACCAGACTCGTACGCCGGCCCAGATGCCGCTTGGCGACCGCGTACGAGCCGCCGCCGTCCGGGAATGCGGCGATCACCTGACGGTACGAGGGGACCAGTACCGCGAGCAGGGCGGCGATGGCGAGGGTGACGGGAAGCGTGAAGCCCATGCCGTAGGCGCCGGCGGCGGCCAGGACGAGCACGATCGACTCCGGACCGTACGCGACGGAGGCCATCGCATCGAGCGACAGCGCGGCGAGGCCCTGGAGGGCCGTCAGCCTGTGCCGGTCGCCCGTCCGGGTCGCGCCGGTATCCGGGGGCTCCTCCTGGCCCGGCCCCTGAGCGACCGTGGTCGGTTTTCCTGCGTGTATGGCCATGTCGCCGGTCCCTCCGAATGAGCAAAGTCAAGACAGCGTCGAAGCTGCACGGGCGTACCACCAGCACCATTGGCGCGCTCCATACGCTCGCCCGGCCACTCTTCACGTGATCCATATGCGCCGGTCGCGGCAGCGTATGAAGTCCGTCAAGAGGCGTAATCGCGCGTTGCCCCGGCTCCGCGGAGGGGCAAGCTTGACCTGGGTGCCACCTGCCCGCACGGAACACACGAGGAGAAGATCCTGATGGACGCGGAGAACGTGGTTGGCCTCGTCATCGCCTTGGCGCTGCTCGGCTATCTCGTGGTTGCTCTGATCAAGCCCGAAAAGTTCTGACCGGCGCTCTGCATCAAGATCGGCTTGTCCGGACGGGAGGCCTCACATGTCCGGCTACTGGTTCCGCCTCCGCGACCGCATCGCCCTGGCCGCGGGCCTCGTGATCCCCTTCCTCGTTGCGCTCGCACTCGTGCCCTTCCGCACGGATCTTTCGGCAACGAACGAGGCACTGATCCTGGTCGTCGCGATCGTGGCGGTCGCCGCCATGGGCAGCCGCACGGCGGGAGCGCTCGCCGCACTCTCGGCGGCCGCATGGTTCGATTTCTTCCTCACCAGGCCCTACCAGCAGTTCGCCATCGCCGACGGTGACGAGGTCCAGACGGCTGTCCTGCTGCTGGTCGTCGGCCTGATCGTCTCGCAGCTGGCCGTGCGTGCCCGCAGGCTTCAGGCGGTGGTGGTCACCGATTCCGCGCATCTGTCGAGTCTCCAGGGAACCGCCCGGCTGGTCGAGGACGGCGGCTCGCCGGAGGCGGTGGTCGAGTACGTCCGCCGGGAGCTGGTGGGCCTGCTGGGGCTGCGCGGTTGCCGCTTCGAGTACGGGACCCTGATGGGGCACCTGCCGCGGCTGGAGCACGGCGGTGGCCTGTGGCTGCGCGGTCCTGGCCGGATCACGGAGTACGACACCTGGCCGGACGGCGAGACCGAGCTGCGGGTCGTCGGCGGCGGGCACTACTACGGCCGATTCCTTCTCGCCCCGTTCCCCGGCCGCCCGCTGCCTTCCGAGGAGGCCCGCCTGGTGGCCGTCGCGCTGGCCGCCCAGGCCGGCGCCGCCCTGGACACGGCCGGCCTCTCCCACCGGGGCTGAGCGGCCTCCCCCCGTAAGGGTGGCGTTAAGTGTTCCCGCGCGCCCGTATGGACCCCGTCAAGGTGTCTTAACGCCGGGGTGAAGACACGGTTATCTCGTCATCGGCCATCTGGCCGATTCATTTCTTCCCTCTTCATCCAGGAGCTCACGGTGGCCGATCTGGCCTTCGTCGTCACCACGGTCGCGGTCTTCGCGCTGGTGGCTCTCATCGCCCGGGGGGTGACCAAGCTGTGAACGTCGAGAACATCGTCGGCCTCGTCGTGGCCGTCTCCCTGCTCGGATACCTCATCCTCGCCCTTGTGTACCCGGAGAGGTTCTAGCCACCGATGAGTCCCGTTTTCGCTGGTGTGCTCCAGCTCCTCGCACTGATGGCCGCGCTCGCGCTGGCCTACCGCCCCCTGGGCGACTACATGGCCAAGGTCTACTCCTCCGAGAAGCACTACCGCCCGGAGAAGTGGATCTACAAGGCCATCGGCGCCAACCCGTCGGCCGGG
>NZ_JBGWAB010000141.1:0-19431 GCF_041862025.1 Streptomyces sp. AB3(2024) | reverse complement strand
GCGCCTGGCCGAGTGGGACGGCGTCTGGGCCCGCGCCCTGCACATGGGGCGGGGCAGTCGGCGGGGGCGGGGCCACCGGCGGCGGGGGAAGTGCGCCGCCGTCGGCTGTGACACCGGCGGCGACCGGCACGGATGCGGCGACCGGGACGGCACCGGGGGCCGTGGGCGCGGGGGCCTGGGCCTCGTAGGAGGCGGGGGCGACGGCCGGCGGCGCGGGGGCCTCCTGCGGAACCGGAGGGGCAGCGGGAACAAGAGCGGGAGCGGAAGCGGGAGTGGTCACGGGTGTCTCCTCTTTCCTGGTGGTGATGAGGGCGTACGCCCGGGGGGTGTCGAGGCTGCCGCCGAGCCCGCGCCTGCAGGCCGGGGCCTCGGGGTCGGCGCAGTCGCCGGGGGCGGTCGCCGTCGCGATCAGCGCCTGCCCGGCGGCCTTCGGGTCCGCCGCCCCGCCGCCGGCCAGCTGGGCCGCGACGAGCAGCGCCGCGGTGCCGGTCACGAGGGGGGTGGCGAAGCTGCTTCCCGTCAGGGAGGCGAGGCCGCCGCCGGGTGCGGCGCCCTCGATGTCCTGCCCGGGGGCGAGGATTCCGTGGGTGCGGTAGGCGGCGCCCCAGTTGCTGATGTCCAGCGGCCGGCCGTCGGCGGCGGCGGCGCCGACGGCCAGGACGGAGGGGACGGCGGCCGGTACCTGGACGGTGTCGGCCCCGTCGTTTCCGGCGGCGGACACGACCAGGACTCCGCGGTCCTCGCAGAGCCGCAGGGCGCGGTCGAGGAGGGGGTCGGCCTGTCCGTCGGGGGCGCGTTCGCCGCCGCTGATGTTGATGACGTGCGCGCCCTCCTCGACGGCCCGTTCGATGGCGCGGGCCAGGTCGAGCTGCGGCACCCGGCCGTTGCCGTCGTCGCGGAAGACCGGCAGGAGCAGGCCGCGGCAGCGCGGGGCGAGTCCGGCGACGGGAGTGCCGGGGCCGCCGAAGATCAGGCCGGCGACGTGCGTACCGTGCCGGGACATCGGCCCCTGACCGGCAGGCTCCTGGACCAGGGTGTCCAGCCGCGTGAGGTCCGCGCCCGCGAAGCAGGGGTGGGACAGGTCGACGGGGCCGTCGAGCAGGGCCACGCAGACGCGCGGGTCCCCGAACGGTGCGTCCGGCCGTGCGCCGAGGTCCCCCAGGACGTCCCGAGGTCTCATCTCGGACCTGCTTTCCGTGCCCGTGGGCACCGCGTACCGAAAGTCATGCCGAGTACGAGCGTCGGAGGGCCTCGTCCCCGGTCCGTCACCCGTAATGTCCAAACGTCGTCGTCACGGCGTCTTCGGAGCGTTTCCGGACCATTGCGGGAGCGTCTGTACGCCGGTCAGACCCGTGACCGCAGGGTGCCCGGAGCGCCGCGGAAATCCGGCGGGCGGCGCGGGAGAGGGGCATCGGGGCGGTTGTGGGGGCAGCTGAGGGGGTGGGTGCGGATGCGTGGTCCACCGGCCGGTTGCACAGTGAGGGATGTGTCTTCGAACGGCGTAGACCTTGAACTGCTCGGAGCCTTCGAGCTCTCGTACGCCGGATGCCGCATCCCCCTCCCTTCCGGGACACAGCGCCTGTTGGCGCTGCTCGCCCTGCACACGGCCGGTGTGTACCGGGGTGCGGCAGCCGAGCGACTGTGGCCCGACGGCAGCCCGAGCAGGGCGTCAGCGAACCTCAGGACCGCCCTGTGCCACGCGCGGCGCACGGCTCCCCTGCCCATGGTGGAGTGCGTGGACCACCGGCTGCTGCTCGCCCCTCTGGTGAACGTGGACCTGCACGGCGCGCGGTGGCGGGCAGCCCGGGACGCGACGGGCGACGGCCTGCCTCCCGCCCGCGCCGAGGCGCTTTCGGCCGTGCTCGGGAAGGAGCTGCTGCCGCGCTGGCCGGACGAGTGGCTCGTCCTGGAGCGGGAGCGCTGGGACCAGGTGCGGCTGCACGCCCTGGAGGGCCTGGCGCAGAGGCTGCGGCGGGACGGGGAGTACCTGGCGGCGCTGCAGACGGCGCTGACGGCCACCGAGATCGACCCGATCCGGGAGACGGCGCACCGCATCCTCATCGAGATCCACATCGCGGAGGGCAACACGGCCTGCGCGGTGAAGCGCTACAAGGAGTACCAGCGGCTGCTGCGCCGTGAGCTGGAGGTGGATCCGTCCCCGCTCATGACGCGACTGGTGCAGGACCTCACTTCGGTGTGAGCGGGGGCAGCGGCCGGGGGTCGGGGGTCGGGGGGTCGGGGGTCGGGGGTCGGGGGTCGGGGGGTCGCCGGTCGGCCGGGCCGGGCTGCGGGCCGGAACGACGCGGGGTAGGACGCCGTAGGACATCAGGTGCGGTGTTCCGGGCCCCGCAGTCTTGATGTGGATCACCCGTTCAGGCTGGAGAGGCTGCGGTCGGCTTCGACTGCGGGGAAGGCAGCCCGGGGTCGACGGTGACGGTCATCTTGCCCAGCGCCTCACCCGCTTCCATGATCCGGTGGGCTTCGACGATCTCGTCGAAGCGGAAGACCCGGGCCGGCCTTGCCGGCAGCTCCCCTGACTCGACCTTGGCGTAGATCTCGTCGAACGGAACGTCGGCGAGCGGAAATTCGGGGCTTCCCAGGACGAAGGCGCTGCCGAAGAAGCTGAGCTGGACGCCGGTGGGGAGATCGGTGATCGGGTTGAAGTCGCGTACGGGCTCGAAGCCGCCGAGGAAGCCGAGTTGGCAGACCCGGCCGCGGGGGCGGACGGTGGCCAGGGAGTCGCGCAGGACGTTGTTGCCGACGAGATCGAACACCGCGTCGACGGCGTCGCGGCTGCTGCTGTTGACCTGGGCGGCCAGGTGGCCGTCGTCGATGAGGACCTCCTCGGCGCCGAGTTCCTTCAGCAGCGGCGCGTGCGCGGGGTGGCGGGTGGTCGCGAGTACGCTCGCGCCGTGGGCGACGGCGAGGTTGACGGCGGCCTGGCCGAGGGAGGATGTCGCTCCGCGCACCAGGACCCGCTCGCCCGGGTGCAGGGCGAGGTTGCCGAACAGCCCGTTCCACGCCGTCGCGTAGACCTCGGGAATCGCCGCCAGCTCGGCCCATCCCAGTGACGAGTGCACCACGGCCACGTTGGTGGCCGGTACCGTGACCAGCTCGGCGTAACTGCCGTTCCGGGTGCGGCCCATGCCGCCGAGGAGGGCCACGACTCGGGTTCCGGGAGCGAGGTGGCCCGAGGGGTCGGCCTCGACCGATCCCGCGCACTCGATCCCCGGGACGGCGGCGACATCCCCCCAGGTGCCCGCGCGCATGTACGCCTCGGCGTGGTTGATGCCGAACGCCTTGACGCGGATCAGCACCTCTCCCTGTGCGGGCTCGGGGTCGGGCAGGTCGGTGATGTGCAGTACCTCGGGGGCGCCGTAGGCGGATATGACGATGGCCTTCATCGAGCGGGCTCCGTTCTTGAATGGTCATTCATCTATTGGGGCCGAAAAAGAGCCACCGCATGCGGTGGCTCCGGGTGGAGCTGTCAGACGAGGACGGCGAAGGCGTTGTCGACGATGGCGCGCAGTACCGC
This sequence comes from Streptomyces sp. AB3(2024), assembly GCF_041862025.1. Lineage (NCBI taxonomy): Bacteria > Bacillati > Actinomycetota > Actinomycetes > Kitasatosporales > Streptomycetaceae > Streptomyces > Streptomyces sp. AB3(2024). The sequence goes on along the minus strand of NZ_JBGWAB010000141.1, from coordinate 15,896 downwards.
CCCATCGGGGTTCGCCTTCCCTACGACCATGAGCCCCTGGCTCGTCGCGACCAGCAGCCTGGCGCTGCCGCCCGGGTCCACCGCGGCGCGCACCTCGCCGGCGTCGCGAGCGTTGCGAAGGGCCGTGGCCATGCACTGCTCCAGGCGGGCCAGATGCCCGCGCACGACGGCGGCGGCCTCGTCGTCCTCGGCCGCGTTCTCGATCGCGGTGTTCACCAGCAGGCACCCCTGTCGGCCCTCCGGACCGAGCAGGTCGCTCACCAATCCGTCGAAATAGCCGCGCAGCTCGGCCAGCGAGGCGCCGGGCGCCGCCAGTTCGCCGAGCTTCTGAGGAACGACCAACGTGGAATAGCGCTCCAGCGACTTGAGGAACAGCGTGCGCTTGCCGCCGGGGAACGCGCTGTAGAGGCTGCCGGGCTTCACCCCGGTCGCCTTCACGAGGTCCTCGATCGAGGTGGCCCGATAGCCCTGCCACCAGAAGCGCAGCATGGCCTGGTCCAGCACGGCGTCGGGCTCGAACTCGCGGGGTCGGGGCATGGCACGAAAATACATGAGCGACCATTCAAGAACAAGGTCGACGCCTCGCCACGCCCGGCCGAACGGCTTGGTCGACACAAGACGGGAACGGTCGACACCGAGCCGGGGAAGGATGACGTCGAGCTCCGAGCACGCTTCGTCGGCGTGTCGGGGTGTGGAGGGGCTTGACGAACGGGACGGCTATCGTCCTGGCATGACACAAAGGTTCGAACTTGCGTCGTCTCTTGCCAGAGGCGTCGAGAACCGTAATGGTGCGTGGAGCTTCGTCCAGGGCTTCGCTGCCCACTGGGCTGGTGCCCTGGAGAGCGGTGACGGGTGGGCGGAGGCCGATCTGGTCGCTGCCGAGAAGCGGCTGGGGGTCCCGCTGCCGACGGCGTTGCGCGAGGCCTATCTGTTGTTCGGGCGCCGTCGGGACCTCACCGGCAATCACGATGTGCTGCTCGGCCCCGCCGAGCTGTATGTGGACGATGCCGATCAGGCCCTGGTCTTCCGCCACGAGAACCAGGGGGCCGCATCGTGGGGCATCCTCCTCGACAACCTCCGAGATGACGACCCCGCGGTGGTCATTCGGCCCGACCTTGCCGACAAGGGCGCCGAGCGGTGGGAGGAATGGCTGGAGCGTCTTTCCCTGTGCTTCGTCGAGATCGTGCTGTCGGAGTCCCTGCATGCCGATGAAGGGCTTTGCGACTTCCTCGACCCGGATGACGACAGCATCGCGCTGCTGGAGGAGAACGCCGCCCGACTGCCCTTTCCCGCTTGCCCCATCGGCGAGGAGGATCACGCAATCCGGTGGTTCCTGGGCCGGGACGTCCTCCTGCGTGACGACGATGGCACGGCCATCCTTGCCCGCGGCCGAACGGCAGAAGACCTCGACCGCTTCCGTGACCTCATCCCGGGCGACTGGCTCAACGGCCATCTCTGACCACGTCGCAGGCTTCGGTCGGCCGAGCCGGCCGGGGCGGAGTCAGGCCAGAGGCTGCTGTTCGGCGCGGGCTCGGGTCGCGGCCGACCCTCCCGTGTCGCGGTCTCAGGCCGGACGCCGGCCCTCTCCCTGACGAGGAGGTCGGCTGCCGCACAGTCCAGCACCTCGCAGAGGATGTCGAGGTCGGCCAGACGGACAGTCAGCGGGCGCCCGAACCACAGACGGGACGTCTTGCCGGCCAAGGGCGCCAAACCGGCACCGGCCGGCACCAGTTGGAGCTCGGCGGCCTTCCACGTGTCGCGCCGCTGTGCGGCGACCATCCGCAAGTCCACTTCATCGGCGCGGCCCTGGCCTCCCGTGCCCTTCAGCCGACCCTTGCCGAACCGTCCCAGGCCCCAGGCCCCAGGCCCCAGGCCCCAGCGAACGTCGCCGATCCGCAGCAGGCACAGTGCCGAGATCCGCGGACCACGTTCTCGGAACTCGCCTACATGGCCACTCGCCCGCCCACGCCGGAGCAGTCGTGCCGGGTCTCTGCCCCGCAGCCCCGGTCGCCACCCCCGTCACCTGGACATACGCTGGCTGCAGGGGAGGCGGCCATGGGCCGCCCTTTCGAGAACACCGTGTCGCCGATGGATGGCCCAGTCACCATCGCGCTTGCCGGCCGTGTCGCCCCCTCCCACAACGGTTGACGGTCGTGACCGCGCCGGCACTCTCCGCTGTTTCCGTGCGACCAGGGAGTCGCAGTGACAAGACTTTCTCGTACAGGCCGTCGCGCCATCGCCATTGCGGCAACGCTGATGGCCGGAGGAATGATGTTGGGGACGGGCTCAACGGCCTCCGCCGCCGTTTCGGCCGGCCTTCCCTCCGAGGTCAGCCCCGCCGACCAGGCGGCCCTCCTGAGCGACACCAATGCAATACGCCAGAAGGAAGGCGCGCCGGACATCGCCTGGGACGCGGGTCTCGCCTCGGGCGCGCAGGGATGGGCCGACAACCCCGCTTCCCACGCCAGTGGGCTCGCGCACGACAACAGCTTCAACAACGGAGCCGAGAACATGTCGAGCGCCGGACCGTCCCAGGCCGTTTCCCAGTGGGCCGGAGAGAAGGCCGCCTACGATGCGGCCGGCCCGAACTGGAACACCGACGACCCCAGCTACAGGAACTGGGGCCACTACTGGAACATGGTCCAGAAGAACTACACGAAGATGGGATGCGGTGCCGCAGCCGGCGTGACCGTCTGCCGCTACGCCTGACCTTCATGGACGTAGAGGGGGCGGCGGCAGCGTCGGCGGTACTGCTCGGGGGCCGGCCGTAGAGGCTTCGAGGAATTCCCTGAGGTGGGCCATGCCCGGCCCGCCGGCGCAGCTGCCACCCAGGAGCGCAGCCCGTCATTGCGGTCCAGCGGTGCCCTGGGGTACCGCCGGACGCCGCGCCGCAGGCGGGAGGGATGCGATTCTGAGCGGATGTATGAGACAGCCGCCGCTCTGGCGACCGTACGCTGGCCGCTCACCGGGCCCTCGCAAGCCGAAGGGTCGGAGACCGACTGGTTGCGGGACCTGACTTCCGACGACGGACTCACCGGGTTCATGCCACCGGCACTGCCCGATGCGGCCTGGGTGCTCCACTCCATGCACGAGCATGAGCTCGGGCCGACCGGCATGTCGTTCGTCGAGTACCGGCGCGCTGTACTGATGGGGGGCGGGTCCGAGATCATCCCGGGGCTCGACCCCTCGGACGTGTTCGACGACCCCGCGGACGTGTTCGCACCCACTGCGGGCGAGGACCCCGGACCGCGTTGGAGCCGGTTGCGGTGGGCGGAGCTCTCGCAGCGGACCGGTGATCCGGTGGTGCCTGAGGGAAGACTGCCGTGTCACACCTCCTTCCCCTCGATCGAACGCGCCTGGCCGGTCGGCATCCTGTCACCGTCCGAGGGGCGCATGGACCGCGCCGACTGGAACCGCCTGATCGACGTCCTCACCGAGCACACCCCGCAGGGCGCCGACACTCCCTGTCTGGCCTACTACAGCCCGTTGCTGCTCGCGGCCGAGGACTTCGACGACCTGCACGTCCGAACCGGCGTACTCGGGGACGCCAAGGTGCTCTACGACCACCCCGAAGAGGACTTCTGGAGCCCGTCCAACCTTTGGGCGCGAGACCGGTCCTGGATCCTCTGCACGGACTACGACCTGTGGGCCACCAAGGTCGCGGGCCCGGCTCCGCTCGTCGAGGCCCTCCTCAACGACACGGACATCGAGGCCCTACGGCTGCCCTGGGCCACCTGACTCCGCCGCCCGCCGACTTCGGCACCGAGCACCGAGCACCGAGGCGGGGATCGGGACGGAACGGAAGCACGGTCAGGCTCCCGGAGCCGGCCCGTTGGCGCGGGGCCCTGGCCGCCTCCACTGTCAGCGGCTCCGCGTACGGTCTGCGCATGGTTGATCAGAGACCCCCGCTGCCCTCGCTGCACGACTTCGCGACCTGGGAGCCCGTGCTGCGGTTCATGCACGCTGTGCCCCGAGCACAAGGGCCACCGGCGAGCCCGGATCGCGCACCGATGGGTTTCCCGCGCCGCGCTGGTATATACGCCGGACACCCACGGACGGAAGGCTGGGCCATGCGGAAACTGATCTACGGCATGAACCTGACCCTGGACGGCTACATCGCCGCGCCCGGCGACGACATCGGCTGGAGCGGACCCCCGAGCGACGAGCTGTTCCAGTGGTGGCTCGACCACGAGCAGGCGAGCGGCCTGTCGCTGTACGGGCGCAAGCTGTGGGAGACGATGAGCTCCTACTGGCCGACCGGCGATCAGCAGCCGGGCGCCACCCCGGCGGAGATCGAGTTCGCGCGGAACTGGCGGGACACGCCGAAGGTGGTGTTCTCCTCGACCATCGACAAGGTCGACTGGAACACCCGCCTGGTCACCGGCGACGCGATCGCCGAGATCACCCGGCTCAAGGCCGAGGACGGCGGCCCCGTGAACATCGGCGGCGCGACGCTCGCCGGGGCGGCCATGCGCGCCGGGCTGATCGACGAGTACGCGATCGCCACCCATCCGGTCCTGGTGGGCAGCGGCACGCCGTTCTTCACCGCGCTGGACAGCTGGGTGAACCTGAACCTGGTGGAGACGCGGACGTTTCCCGGCGGCGTGGTCCTGACCAGGTACGAGACGAGGCGCTGAGCAGCAGCACCCACGCGCTGGTCTCGTTCACGAGCTGTGGGCAGCGCTGATTGCCGCAGCTCAGTCTCGGTACGCGGCTGTCGCGGTCTCGATGAAGGATCGGATCAACGGGTTGACGTCGCCTTTCTTCCACACCGCCACCACTCGGCTCGGCTCCATGTCGATCAGCGGCACCGCCGCCAGCTGCTCCGCGTGCAGGTCGTCTCCGAGCGGGGCCAGGCCGACCGTGCCGTTCCACAGCACGGCCTGCAGGCATTCCCGGACGGTGCGCACCACTGGGCCCTCACGCGATGTGCCGCCGTTCCAGTACGACTGCCAGACGGGATCGGTCCCCCGCGGGAACTGGAACCAGCGGCGGTCGTTCAGGTCGGCCAGCCGTAGTCGGTCGTGCCGGGCCAGCGGATCGTCGGCGCGCAGGACCACGCCGACCGGATCCGCCCGCAGCTCACGCACCGTCAGGGCAGTCTCGTCGAACGGTGCCCGGGTCAGGGCGACGTCGACCAGCCCGGTGCGCAGCCCGCAGGTCGGGTCGGTCAGGTCGGTGTCGCGGATGCGGACGTCGATGCCGGGGTGGCGTCGGCGGTATGCGGCCGCCAGCCTGAGTGCTGCCGGGTCGGTGCCGTCACCCAGGATGCCGACGGTGATGCCCGCGACCCCGGCCGCCGCGCTCACGCGCAGGCGGACGCGGTCGGCATGGTCGAGCAGCGCCCGCGCCTCGTCGAGCAGCATCGTACCGACCGGTGTGAGGCTGACGCCGGCGGTCGATCGGGCGAACAGCAGGGCCCCGACGTCGGCCTCCAACTGCTTGATCGCCCGGCTCAACGGCGGCTGACTCATGTGCAGTCGGGTGGCGGCCCGGCCGAAGTGGAGTTCCTCGGCGACGGCCACGAAGTAGCGCAAGGTCCGTAGCTCCACGCTGCAACGATACCCACGGGACATCGGCGTTGCGGAATGGGTCTTGGACAGCCGTGGGGTCTTGGCCGTGCACTGGTGGACATGACCGAAGAAGCAGAGAACAGCCGGCCGCAGGCCTCCCCCGCCGTATCGGTGGTCGGTCCCGGCGACGGCGAGACCATCCTCCTGGGCCCCACCCGCATGCGCATCCTTGAGGACGGCAGCCACACCGGGCACCGCCTCGCGATCGCCGAGTCCGTCCTCGCCCCGCACACCCAGGGACCGCCGCAGCACCGCCATGCCGGACACGACGAGGGCTTCTACATCCTCTCCGGCACCGTGCGGTTCACCGTCGGGGACGAGGACCACGACGCTTCGGCGGGCACGCTCGTGATCGTGCCGCCCGGCACCCCGCACACCTTCGCCAACCCGACCGACCGTCCCGCCGTCATGCTCAGCACGTTCACCCCCGATCTGTACGTGCAGTACTTCCGGGACCTCCAGGACGTGCTCGCCGCCGGCCGGCCGATGACGCCACAGGCCGGTATCGACGCGATGAGCCGCTACGCGACCGAGCCCGCCACCGACTCCACCTGAAGCCCGCGGGAACCCGAGCCGCACTCCCCCGACCCGAGGCTGCCCGGGGCCTTTCCGGCAATGGACGCAATCGACGGGCTCCCGAGAACCGGTGGCCCGAGAACGGAAATCATGAACACCGCCTACTGGATCGTCGCCGGACTGCTCGCCCTCTTCTACCTCTACGCGGGCACGATGAAGGTGGTCCGCAGCCGTGACCGACTCCGACCGATGATGGCCTGGGTCGACCGCATGCCCCTGGCCGCCGTCAGGGCGCTGGGGGCGGTCGAAATACTCGGTGCCTTCGGGCTGGTCCTGCCGCCGTTGACCGGCATCGCCCTCTGGTCGGCGTCGGCTGCGGCCATCGGGTTCGTACTCCTGCAGACGGGTGCGGTCGCCGTCCACCTGACCGGCGAGGACCGCTCGGTCACACTCAACGTCGGGCTCATCGCCACGGCGTCCGTGACCATCTGGCTGGCCACCGGGCTGTGAGCGAGCACTGCCTGGACCGGTGGACGCGAGGACGGACCGGCCGCTCCAAAGCGGTCACGGGCCCCAGATGTGCGACTTCGATGGGGCCGCTCTTCCGCCCGACCATTTCCTGGCCGCAGCGAACGCTTGCCGCGATCAGAGGTCGGTCGTCCAGATGGCTGCTGGAACGTCTGCAGGTCGGAGGGGTCAAGGGGTCAGGCCAGGAGCCGGATACCGGGCGACAGCAAGTCGGTGGCGAGCGGTTACCCCGCCAGCGCCGGGGAGGTGCTGTTCGCATTCCGACCAGGCGGAGCCGCTGGGTGGACGGCTGCTGCGATCCGCACGGCGGTCCGTCCGCGTTCGGTGGGGGCCGGTACGGGGATGCGCAGAGCGGGATCGGTACGCGGACGATCTGGCAGGTCCGGTGGCCTCGCGGAGCTACGTGCGGGCCGATGGCAGCAGGGCGTTCCTGTGCCGCGTTGCGCCGGGTCGGAGCGCCGGAGGGCTGGAGGGCGCGGGCCTTGCCACGGCAGGCGGTCCAGCACCACGATCAGTGAGGACGCACCCGCCCGCTCACGGGGTGAGGTCCAAGATCCGGACGGGCCGGCCCTCCCAGCGTTTCGGCGCGGTGGTGGCCACGATCGCGCCGTCGGGCCGGTCCACGGTGGGCTGGGCGGCGTGCTGGCTGTGCGCGGCAGCCCACGTCTCCTGCTGCGCCAGGGCGAGGGCGGCGGGCAGGTCCAGGTCCAGGACCGTGATGCCGGGCAGGGCGGCCAGGTGCTCGGCGGTGCCGGGGCGGGCCCGGTCGGCTTCGACGAGTGCGCACGAGGGGGCGTAGAGGAACCACCCGGTCTCGGCGTGGGCGCGGTGGATCAGGCGGGAGGCCAGCACGTTGCCCTGCCCGGCCGCCGCCATCGCCGTCTCGTCCAGCACGATGTGCATCGCTTCGCTCACGGGCGCTGCACCCGCGCAAGACGCCGGTCGAGTTCGTCATCCAGCTCGTCCTGCTCGGCAGGGGTCGGCGCGTAGCCGTTCCAGGCCCGCAACGCGGCCCGCGCCTTCTCCGCGCGCTCGGCGCGCTCGGCCGGCGTCAGCATCGTCTCGGCCAGCCGGGCCAGGTAGGCGCGCAGGGACAGTCCCTCGGCGGCGGCGATCGCGGCCAGCCTGTCCTTGGCTTCCTCGGGGATCCTCACGTTGGCATCGGACATCGTGGTGCTCCTTCCCACTCCTCTAGGGTACGGGTACGTACCCGTACCCGCTGCCCGCTGCCCGCTGCCCGCGCGCGGTCGTTCCGCGGTGGTCGGGTGGACACCGGCGACGACGAGGTCCGCGCGGCGACCGAACCCGCGTGTCGCGCGGGCCGGTGTCCGTACCGCGGCGGGTGCGCCCGCGGCGACAACGCGGGCACCGAGTCGTCAGGCGGGCTGGACGGTGATGGTGCAGAGGCGCTTGGTGGCCCGGGTCAGGGCCACGTACAAGTCCCTTTCCCCACCGGGGCGGGCCGTGATGATTTCCTCGGGGTTCATGACGACGACCCCGTCGAATTCCAGGCCGCGTGCTTCGGACGCCGGCACGATGCGTGCGTGGTCGGCAATGCCGTGGTCCGTCAGCTCGCCCACCCTGGTGTCCGCGCATATCACTCCCAGAAGCTCGCCCGGGTGCGCGGTGCTCTGGGCTCGGAGTTCCTGAACGACGGCGGTGACCAACCCGTCCGCAGGTGCGGTCACGGTGCGAGGGCTCTCACCGCTTCGCAGGGACCGTGTGGGCTTCTGGTCCGGAGCGATCCGCGTGAGCAGGTCCCGGACGCTCTCCAGGATCTCCTGCGTGGTGCGGTAGCTGACGGTCAGGTCGTGCAGTTTGAACCGCGGTCCGACGTGGGGGCTCAGTGCTTCCTTCCAGTCGCCCGCTGTCGTGACCGGGCCTGCCTGGGCGAAGTCACCGACCAGCGTCATCGCCCTCGCCGGGCAGCGGCGGACGATCATCCGCCACTGCATGGCGGTCAGTTCCTGCGCCTCGTCGACGACGACGTGCCCGTACGTCCGCTCAGGGGGGCCGTCGACCAGGCTCGCCGCCTCGTCCAGCAACGGCACATCGGCATCGGTCCACGGTTCGTGCGGACCGCGCAGCACAAGGGACCGCTCCTGCGCGGTCAGGCGGGGCAGGTGCTCGGCGAGGGCGTCGGCGTTCGTCAGGAGCGCCTTCACGAGGTCACCGGGTACCAGCCGCGGCCACAACACCTCGACCGCCCGGTCGAAGCCGGCGTCGTCGAGGAGATCGGCTCGGATGGCGTCCAGGTCCAGCTCATGGACCGGACCCGAGTCGGCCGCACCTTCGACACGGCGCTGGGCGGCTCCGGTGAACCGGTCGAGGTCCAGGCCCGTCATCCTTTCGGCATCGGCGTCGATCTGCTCCAGGAGGTCGCCCATGTCTCGTTGCATCGCGTCGGTGACGGCGTCGACCAGGAGCTCCCGGAACACCTGGCGCGCGGGGTTGTGCCCCGGTGCGGCCGCCACGGCGGCGTCGCGTGCCGCGGCGACTTCCCCGTCGGGCAGGTGGACCAGCTCCTGTCCGACCCTCACGGTGAAGTCACCGGCGGGGGCTTGGTGGACGCGCAGCAGACCGGCCAGGGCGTCGGCGAGGTCGGAGCTGCCCTTGATGCGTGCCGTATCGAACGGGCCCACCGTGTCCGTGGGCACTCCGGCCAGTTCCCGGCAGGTCGCCAGAACGACGTCGTTCTCGCCGAGCGAGGGGAGGACCTGGGAGATGTAGTCGAGGAACCGGGAGTTCGGGCCCACCACCAGGACGCCCTCCTCCGCGGCGCGCGGGAACGCGTACAGGACGTAGGCCGCCCGGTGCAGGGCGACCACGGTCTTGCCGGTGCCGGGCCCGCCCTGCACCACGGTCACGCCGCGGTGGGCGGAGCGGACGACCTCGTCCTGCTCGGCCTGGAGCGTCGCGACGGCCGCGTGCATCCTGCCCGTACGCCGTGCCGACAGAGCCTCGGTCAACGGGCCGTCCCCCACGACGTCCTCGTCGGTCGGGGCGGTCCCGTCCAGCAGTTCGTCGCTCACCGAGATGACCGTGCGCTCCTCCAGGCGCAGGTGCCGACGCCGGCGCAGGTCCATCGGGTGGACCGGTGTCGCCTCGTAGAAGGGCCGCGCCGCGTTCGCGCGCCAGTCCACGAGCAGAGGCAGGTCGTCCTCTTCCGTATGCAGTCCGATCCGCCCGATGCGCAGGGCCGTGCCGTCCGTCCAGTCGATGCGCCCGAAGACCAGCCCCTTTTCGGCGCCCTCCAGCCGACCGATCTCATTGGCCAGACGCTCGACTGCGATTTCTCTCTCGTATGCCTCACCGGCGCTGTCCGCTGGTGCCTTCAGCACACTCGCCCGGTGTCCCCGCGCCTCGGCAATCCGCTCGGTGAGCAACTCATACAAGGAGGACACATAATCCCGCTCCGATTCAACTGCACGCTCAGCGGGATCATTCATTTTCGACAACAGAGGGGCTCCTTCGGTTCGAGAGCCACACCATACGAACAATGCTCCCCAAAGGTAAGTCTTGACTTACCTGTTGAATCCATGCCCCTACGACGACTGAATCCACGACGGCTGACGGTATTGCGTTATCGCGCATTCCGCCGTTCCGCATATCTGCCCATTACGCTCCCGATATCCGCCCGCCTTATGGGCGAGCCCACGAGAAGGGAATGGACCACAGCGCCACGCCACCGTCGGTCGCGGCCGATCCAGAGAAGTCCGAACCGGCCGTGCCCGGACAGATGTTCGACAAGCCCCGTCCAGCCGGGGACGGATTCCCTCCACTTTGGGTGATGCCGCCCGAACGACCCGGAATCGGACATTCTACGCACGGTTCGGGCCATGGCTCTTTCCGGAGCGAGCCCATGGCCACAAGTCGCTTACGTTCGTTGGCAGTTGCCGCCGCACCGGGTGCACCAGGCACCCGCGACTCGCGGCACAAGGAGCTGTCCCATGCGCTTGACCTCCTCGCTGGCCACAGCAGGAATCGCGCTCGGCCTCGTCGGCGCCCTGGCCGGCGGAGCCACGGCATCCGCGCCCGCCCCGTCCGCCGACGCCAAAGCCGCCACCTCCCCGGCAGGCGCCACCGCCAAGCCGACCACCGGCAAGGTCATGCACTTCGGGTACGACGGCGCGGGCAACACCTACCAGTCGCCGACCCTGGACCTGTCGGACCCCAAGGCCAAGGACCCCGCGAACTACCTCCCGAAGAAGCTCGTCGACTCCGCCCGTGCCGCCGAAGCCGCCAAAACCGGCAAGACGGCAGCAGCCCAGCCCAACGGCACCGCCGCACTGCTCTGCACGCTGTACGTCGGTGGCCTGCGCGACTGGAACCTGGGCGACCTCCAGGGCACCACCAACCAGGACTGTTCCGGATCGTTCCGCGTCCAGCACACCAACGGCCAGTTCGCCTGGAACAACGGCGGATGGTCCCGGATCACCGGCTCGATCGTCGGCCCCGAGACCACCGGCCAGCACAACGACACCATCTTCATGGTGTGGTGCAACCACCCCGCCGGGTACGGTCGGAAGTCCTACCGCCTCGAAGCCCGCGGCTACGCCACGGCCTCGGACGGAACGCCCGTCAACGGCTATCTGCAGTACGGAGGTTCCAGCACGTGGACATGCCTGTAGAACTCCCGCGCAACACGTTCGGCTACGACCCTGCGACGGGGCCGGTCAACGCGACCGTGACCGCCCCTGACGACACGGACGCCCCCGTGATCCTGGCCCGTGCGGCGGCCAGGGCCGCAGATCCCGACCGCGACCCCGATGTCCCCCGCAGGCCGTAGGCACTCCACCCGCTGGGCCCTCGTGCGGACATACGCACGGGGGCCCGGTCACGTACCCACCCCCGCAGGCCGGGAAGCGGGCGATCGGCATCGATCTGCGGAAGCCGGGCGTGGGTCATGGGCCCGGGCCGCCCGTCGGTGGGCGGCCCGGTCGGTGCTACGCCGTTCTGGCGCCGGTGGCGGCTATCTTCCCCGCCCGGCTGCCCTGCGAGCGGGGGGTCTTCTCCCCCACCCGGCGCGGTTCGATGGTGCGGGGGTCGACCGCTTCGCCCGGGGCGCCCGCCTGGTAGAGGCCGTCGGGCTGGGCGTCGCGGTCGTGCGGGAGGAGGAAGAAGACGCGGCGGAGCTGGAGACCGCTGTCGGGGTCGGCTTCGGCGTGTTCGTCGAGTTCCGTGTAGCCGACCATGCGGCCGTCGCGGGCGTAGCGGGGCTTGCCGCGGCGGCGGGCGGTCTTGTCCAGGGCCTGGCGCACGTAGTCGAGTTGTTCGGGGTTCTCCAGCCACACCACGGTGTTCTCGTGGAGGAGGTCGCTCTCGTTCAGCAGCGAGCTCATGGCTGCGGCCCCTTTTCGTTGTCGGCGGCCGGGTGCGGGCCTGGGTGGGTCTGGCGGGCGGGGTCCCGGGGAGCGGGACCGAGTCCATCGTAGAGAGATGGGCGACGGGCGTGTAGGCGGCATGGTCTAGACATATGAGGATTCCGGGTCGTCATCGGCCAGGAGCGCGAGTCCGGGATAGTACTTCTTGCCGCTGGACTTCATCATGTCGGCCGGTGAGGCGAGGGAGAGTTCCTGGCGCACGCGGGTGGCGAAGGCGCGGGCGGTGGCCGGGCGGATGCCCTCGCCGGCGTTGCACCATGCGCTGTAGGCGCCGTAGAGCAGGCCCTGCTCGACCCTGAGGTCGCCGCCGCTCCGGCCGGGCTCGGTGGTGCAGCACTCGGCGAGGAAGCGGCCGATGTGGTCCTCCGTCGTCGCATACGCCTGCGTGGCCACGCGGACGGAGGACGGTCCGGTGAGCGGGTCGCGGGTGCGCAGGTAGTGCTGGGCGCCTTCGACGAGCCAGTGCAGGATGCCGGGGCCCTCGCTGTCGACGAGTTCCTTCGCGAGGTTGTCGATCTTGCGGGCGGCGGGTACGACCCGTTCGAACGGGATGAGCCGGATCCGGCGCCAGAAGGCGTGCCCGCCCGAGGCGACCTCGGGGCGGTGATTGCCGAGCAGCCACAGCTTGTGCGTGGGGGTGAAGGAGAAGAAGTCCTGCCGCATGCGGCGCGCCATGATGCGGTCGCCGCCGGTCAGGAGCTTGACCCGGGACTCGTCGAACTTGTCGTTGGGCTTGAGCTCGCTGCACACCACGATGCGTCGGCCGTGGAGTTCGGTCAGCTCGGTGGAGTGCTCGGAGAACTTGCCCTTCTCCATCAGGAAGCCGGGCGGGGCCGCCTGCGCGTAGTCGCCGAGGATCTGGGTCATGACGTCCAGCAGGACGGACTTGCCGTTGGCGCCGGTGCCGTAGAGGAAGGGCAGGACCTGCGCGCCGACGTCCCCGGTGACGGAGTAGCCGAGCAGCAGGTGGAGGAACTGGATGGTCTCCGTGCCCTTGGCGTCGTCGCCGAAGGTGTCGGTCAGGAAGCGGTGCCAGCGCGGGGTCTCGGTGGCCTCGGGGGCGACGCTGGTGGCCCGCGAGTGCATGTCGCGTTCGGGGTCGGGCTTGCGGATCCGGCCGGTGTGCAGGTCCACGACGCCGGACGGGGTGCACAGGACGTAGGGGTCGCCGTCCAGGACGTCGGGGTCGAGGGCGAGGGCGGGCGAGGCCTTCGCCTGGGTGAGCATCGCCTTGATGCCCGGGGTCGACATCGAGCGGCGCCGGTGCAGGAGCAGTTCGCGGTCGCTGAACAGTCCGGTGGGGTCGGAGTGCGGCATCTGCTCGGCCATGTCCCCCGCCGCCCACACCGCGGCCTTCTCTCCCCCGGTGCGCTTCCAGCGGTACTGGCTCCAGTGGTACCAGCCCAGGCCCTCGACGTGACGGAACTGGTCGCCGTACATCACCGCGAACAGCTTCGCGTTCCCGCGGTCGCTGAGCAGACCCGGCAGCTGCCCCGACTGGCGGGCCTGTTCGTGCACCGTGACGGTGCCCTGCTGTGCGGGCAGGTTCGGGGCGGGCAGGTGGCCTTCGAGGTCGAGCATCTGCTGGGCGGCGGCAGTGGCGTCGAAACGCGGACCGTCGGCGCTGCTCATGGGCGTCCTTTGAGGTGGAGCGGCCGGTGGAGACCGGCGGACAGGGCAGAGTTGATGATGGCGAGGCTACGGTGGCTCTGGTGCGGTCGGGCTTCGTCGGCGGCCGCGGTCAAGAGGTCCCGGGCCTCCGCGTCGGTGAGGTGGCCCGCGGCGACGAGGCCCCCGGCGGTGTAGGCGGCCCGGTTGAGCTTTTCGGTGAAGCTCGCTCCCTGCGGGACGGCAGCGCATCCGTGGACCTCGACCAGCAAGGGCTCCAGGAGGCGCTGGGCGCCCGTGCTGTCGGGCCTCGGGGCCGGACGCGGCGCCGTTGTGGCGGCGGCGGTGGAGCGGGCGGGGCCGTCGTCGACGACGTGTCCGGTGCGGGTCAGTTCGGCGGCCAGCCAGTCAGGGAGCGGGGCGGGAAGCCGGGCCGGCCCGACGGGTTCGTACGCACCGGCCGGGGTGCGGGTGGCGGGGGCCACGATGTAGCCGCCGACGGCCCGTACGTCGACCTGCCAGGCGAGGGCCACCTTGGGGCTGGAACCCGTGGAGGAGCGGTAGCGCACCCCGGGCTCGGTGACCCGGTACCAGATGTGGAGGCCGCCGGAGGGGGTCCTGACCCGCAGGGTCGACTCGTCCCGCACGGGGTTGGGCCGGCTGCGGTAGGCGGCCAGCAGTGCCAGCGTGTCGAAGCCGGAGGCAAGGCCGTCCAGGTTGACGCCCCGGTGGATGGCGATGCCGGGCAGGAGACGGTCGCGTTCGGGTACTTCGGCACTGTGGGCGTCGACGTCGAGCACCACCAGCCCCGCGGGCCCGCAGGAGACGCCGACGCCGAAGGAGGCCTGCTCCCCCCACCAGGCGCTGAGGCGGGCGCTGTCGGTGGTGGCCGCGTGGAAGCCGTGGCACCACTTGCCTGCTTCCGTACAGGGGCAGGCCTGCGGGGGGTGGGTGTGCTCCCGGCAGGACGCGCAGTTGGCGGCCGGCGTCTTGCGGCCGGGCGCCAGAGGATGCACGGGCCAGCCCTGGGCGGCGCACCACATGGCGACATCGAAGGGACTGATGGTCCCCGATGACGCTGCTCTGGTCGTGTCGCCCTGGCCTGGCACTCGGATCGTCCTTGTCGAGGGACCCAGCAGTTGTTCGATCCCTGAGGCAAAAGCACTGGTCAAAGGGCTATCACGGCTCAGGGAGGGACTGAAGGGACCGAGTTTTCGAATGAGGCCCTGAGCCTACCTCAGGGGGCGGTGCTCCTCGTCTCGTTGTATCGGTTTTTCAGTCCCTTCGGTCCCTTGGGCGTCAGCACCCATCAGGGTTCCTCAGCAAGGCGTCGGCAACCACGGGTTTCCCGCCCCGGGCGTGTCGCCTTCGGGGCCTGCAGGGGCGCCTGCCGGCGGCAGGGACTCTCGGGAGGGACCCAGCGTTTCGGTCCCTCTTCGGTCCCTCAAAGAAAAACCCAGGTCAGAAGCCCGCAGGTGCCGCGAGAGGGACTGAAGGGACTGAGAAGTCCCTGTTATCAGCGCACCAGCGTTTTAGGGGTCTTCTTACGCGCGTACGCATACACACGCACGCGTAATCAGTGGAACAGGAAAGTTCGGTCCCTTCAGTCCCTCCGGTCCCTCCCCTTGGACCGTGGGAATGCTCTGACCTGCATGTTTGTGAGCAGCACCGGCGAGGGACCGAAACCCGGAGGGACTGATGGGGCCCTTCCGTCCCTCCCGAGCCGCGCCTTCCGGGTCTCCCCCCACACAAATGTGTGAGGGTCTTCGGGCTGCCACAGGCCGGTGTCCGGCCGATACAGTGGCCTTGACTGTTACTCAGGCGCGGAAGGCTCTCCACCCAGGTGGAGAGCCTTCCGTCTGCGGCTACTGGAGCACGACCGTGACGCCGCGCCCTTCGAGGAGTTGCACGATCTCCTCGAAGTAGGAGAGCCGGCCCTCCGGATCCTCTACGACGTCCGCCAGTGCGCGGCGTGCGATTTGGGAGTCGTGCCAGGTCAGGGTGAAGGGCGGGGCCACTCCGAATCCGCCGATCAGGCAGTCTTTGAAGGCGTTCCACTCCCGGCCGAGGTAGCGGCCGGGTCCGAGCAGGGCCTCGGCGATTGCGCAGTGCAGACCGGGGATGTCCGTGACGAACCGGCCGTCGAGGTGGTACTCGGCGCCGGTCCGGTCCGGTGGGGGCGTGGGCGCCCGCCAGGCACGGGTGGTGAGGTCGAGCCAGGCGGCCCTGCCCTGCTCGTTGTACGGGGCCCACATGTTGGGTTCTGTCGGCGGGCCCTGGTACCACT
>NZ_JBGWAB010000140.1:0-19559 GCF_041862025.1 Streptomyces sp. AB3(2024) | reverse complement strand
CCCCCCCCCCCCCCCCCCCCCCCCCCCCCCCCCCCCCCCCCCCCCCCCCCCCCCCCCCCCCCCCCCCCCCCCCCCCCCCCCCCCCCCCCCCCCCCCCCCCCCCCCCCCGGGACGGGGGGAGGGGGACCGGGGAATCAGTCCTCCAGGCCCTCCTCGCCCTCCGGAATGGTCACCAGCCAGCGCGAGTCCTTGCGCGGCCGCAGGTACAGCGCCCAGTACAGGGTGGCCACCGCGGTGATGCCACCGGTCCACAGCAGGTACTGGGTCTCCTGCTGGGTCAGGATGTACGCGAGGACGAGGATCAGGGCGATCGGCACCGCCGGCCACAGCGGCATGCGCCAGGCGGAGGCCTGCCCGTGCGCCCCGCGCCGGCTGAACAGCGCGGCCACCGCGACCAGCAGGTACATGCCGGTCACCGAGACGCCGGTCACCCCGTAGAGGGTGTCGAGGTTCACGAAGCACATCGCGGCGCCGGGGAGGCCGACCAGCAGGGTGGCCACCCACGGGGAGCCGAAGCGGCCCAGGCGGGACAGGCCGCGGTTGACCGGCTCGGGCCAGGCCTTGTCACGGGCGGAGGCGAACAGCACCCGGGAGTTCTGGATGACCATGACGATGCCCGCGTTGATGATGGCCAGGGCCACGCAGAGGCTGACGAAGGTGCCGACCGCCGAGTTCGACCAGGCCGTCACCATCGCGCCGAGGTCGCCGGAGGCGAGGGCGTCCAGGTCCGGGGCGCCCAGGGTGATCGCGATGACCGGCACGAGGATGACCGCGGTGGAGATGGCCAGGGTGGCCAGGACCGTGCGCGGCACGTTGCGGCGCGGCTTCTCCAGCTCCTCCGACAGGTACACGGCGGTGGAGAAGCCCTGGGTGATGAACAGTGCGATGGCCAGCCCCGAGACCACCATCATCGCGGTCACGGTGGAGGTGCCGCCGCCCTCGACGGCGACCGAACCGTGCACCAGGGCGTCCGCGCCCCGCTCGCCGTGGGCGAAGCCGAGCACGGCGACCAGCGCGGCGGCCACCACCTCCAGGACGAGGAAGATGCCGGTGATCCAGGCGTTGGCCCGCAGGTCGAGGAGACCGGCGAGGGTGGCGAGCAGCATCACGGCGCCGCCGGCGACCGGGGCCGGTATGTGGATCACGGGGGAGAGGTAGTCGGCCGTACCCATGGCGATCACGGGTGGCACGATCATCACCACCAGCAGCGACAGCACGAACACGAGCCAGCCGGCGAGCCGGCCCGCGAGGGTGGACACCATGGCGTACTCGCCGCCCGCGCTGGGGATCAGGGTGCCCAGCTCCGAGTAGCAGAACGCCACGCCGACGCAGAGCAGCGAACCGATGGCGATCGTGAGGGCGGTCCAGGTGCCGAGGCTGGAGAAGAGATCGGGCACGACGACGAAGAGGGTCGAGGCGGGCGTCACGCACGACAGCGTGAGCAGTGTCCCGCCGACGACGCCGATGGAACGCTTGAGCTTCTGCGGGGTCGGCCCGGTCGCCGGGGCGAGGGCCTGGGGGGCGCTGATCGTGTCAGTCATCGTGCGGGATTTCCGATCGCCATGTGCGGTGAATGAGCGCGGGAGCGGTATCGCCTCCGGGGCGGTGGTGGGCAAGTCGCTGCGTGACTCCCGTGGCCGATATGGAAACTCCGCGAGATCCGCAGGTCAAGAGCTGTTCACCTGCGGATTCCATCGTGCCGGTCGGCTGCCCGGCCCCGATCCGGGCGTTAAGACCGCGTAAACATTGACCCGTGACGGGGTGCGGGAACCGCAGCGTGATCGCGCGAATTTCCTTCCGCTTTGCCCGCCGCGGGAGGGATCCGGGCCGCGGCAAGATGATCCGGGGAGTGAGGGGCGTCTGCTCCTGACGGCCGACGGGGCGCGCGCCGGGATCGTCCTCCCGGCCGATGGGCCCGGCCGCGGGCGTCGCAAGAATCGGACGACCCAAGATCCACCGATGCCCCTCTGGGGCGGGACCGCTCGGGGAGACGCAGGTGGAGCAGCGCACGCAGCACGACCGGCGAGACCGGTTACGGGCGGCCGCGGCCGGGGCCGCCGTCGTCGTGGCACTCCTGGCCGGGGCGGCCCCGGCACAGGCCGCCCCCGAAGCCGGCCGGGCGCCCGCCGCCGACGCGGGCCCGGCTTCCGGTTCCGCTTCCGCTTCCGGTCCGGGCGGGATCGACCGCCGGGACCTCGACCGGCGGCAGCATGGTCTTCCGCCACGGCCTCGGCATCTCCACCGTGGACACGGCGTGCGGGCCGGTCCGGGGCCACGACGGGATGGTGTTCGGCGCCGGCACGAGCACGCTGACCAGCGCCGACGGGGAGCGGCAGTACGCGGTCGGCTCGCCCCGGCTACGGATCCCCACCCGTACGGGAGGCCAGCAGCAGGGCGATGTCGTCGGGGCGGTCGGCGGCGCTCCCCGCCTCGGCGACCAGCCGGTCCGCCGTCTCCGTCAGCGGCGACGGCCGGGCCCCGGCCAGCGCCGCCCGCAGCCGCTCCACCCCCTCGTCGATGTCCGTGCCCGGCATCTCCACCAACCCGTCGGTGTACAGGGCGAGCACCGCGCCCGACTCCAGCCACAGCTCCGTCACCGGGTAGTCGCCGCCCGCGTCGATGCCCAGCACGACCCCGCCGGGCAGGTCCAGCACCTCGGTGCGGCCGTCGGGGTGGCGCAGCAGCGGCTGGGGGTGACCGGCGCGGGCGGCGAGGGCCCGGCCGGACCCCGGGTCGAGCAGGACGTAGCAGCAGCTCGCGAACTGACCCGGGTCCAGGTCGATCAGCAACTGGTTCGTTCCCCGCACCACCTCGTCGGGGGCGTTGCCGCTCAGCGCGAAGGCCCGTACGGCGCTGCGCAGTTGACCCATCGTCGCGGCGGCCGCCACCCCGTGCCCCTGGACGTCCCCGATGACGAGCGCCAGCAGCCCCGCACTCGTCTCGATCACGTCGTACCAGTCGCCGCCGACGTCCATGCCGACCGTGCCCGGAAGGTACCGGCCCACCGTGTCCACGTGCCTCAGGACCGGCAGCCGGCGCGGCAGCAGGGCCGACTGCAGGCCGCGTGCCAGCGCCGCCTCGCTGTCGTAGCGCCGCGCCCGCTCCAGCGCCTGCGCGATCAGTCCGGCCAGCGCGGTGAGCACCGTACGCTCCTCCGGGCTGAAGCCGCGCGGGGCGTCGAAGCCGAGGATGCAGGAACCCACCGGGCGGCCGGAGGCGATCAGCGGCAGGAACGCGCGGGCGCCCACGTCCGCGTCCAGCGGGATCCCCGGATAGGCCGCGGCGAGGTGCCCCATCGACTCGAAGAACAGCGGCCGGCCCGTGGTCAGGGTCTCCACGCCGGGGAGCCGGACGTCGAGCGAGACCCCGTCGAAGCGGTCGAGGAACCCCTGGGGGAAGCCGGTTTCCCAGGCCAGGTACAGGTGCCGCTCGTTCAGCAGGTAGATCGCCAGCTGGCGGCCGCCGAAGGCCGGCAGCAGCTCCTCGGTGACCACCGCCGACACCTGACGGGCGGTGACCGCCTCCGTCAGGGCGATGGCCAGGGCCACCGGCCGGTACAGGGCCGCCGCCCGGTCGACGGGCATGGCGGGCCCGGTGCCCGTGCCGGTCCCGGCCGCCGCATCGGGCGCGAGGGCGGGCTCCTCGCCGGGTTCGAGGGTCACCGTTACCCCGTCCGGCCCGGGGTAGAGCCCCACCGTCATCCAGTCGCGGTCCGGGTCCGGGCCGCTGCGGGCCGCGAAGTGCACCGGCACGGGGGACAGGAACACCCCCCGGAAGTGGTCCTCGTAGGCGGGATGCCCCAGCCACGGCACCGCCTCCCACAGGAAGCGGCCGAGCAGCGGCGGCGCTCCGGAACCGAGGAGCGCCCCGGCGGCGGCGTTGGCGAAGCCGATCCTGCCCTCCCGGTCCACCGACAGCAGGCCCTGCGCGAGGCGGTCCACGGCCTCCTGAGCGCCTCCGGCCGGGGTGGCGGGGGGGACCTCGACCGGGTCGCCGGTCCACACCACCGGGTCCCCCGCCGCCGCGAGCGCGGCCAGCTCCGCGGCCAGGGCCTCGGCGGCGTCGCGCAGCCGCTCCCGGTCGGCCTCCCCGACGGCGCGCCCCCGGGTCGCCGGACGCAGCACGAACAGCACCCCGAAGCGCTCCGGCCCGCCCGTGACGGGCTCGTACAGCGAGGAGAAGGGAACCGGCAGCCCGGCCATCAGCTGGGGGAAGCGCCGCATGGACGCCTCCTCGTCCGCCAGGTGTACGGACTGGCCGGAGCGGTAGGCCTCGGCGACCGGGTACGGGCGGTTCACCTGCACACGCCACCACGGGCCGAACAGCGGACCCGGCAGGCCCGTGAACACCGCCAGCCGCAGCAGCTCCGGCGACTCGGAGCGCAGGTACACCCCGCCCGCGTACCCGCCGAGGGCCTCCACGGCGCCCACGGCCGCCCGGGCGAGCACCCGGTCCCGGGCGTCGTCGGGGCAGGAGCCACCGCTGTCCGGTCTCGCCGTCACACAGCAAGGATGCGCCCCCGGCGGCGAGCGGTGCATCCCGGCTCCGCGCACGGCCGCCGGGGGAGGCCGCGCGGAGCACGGGCCCGGCCGCGGGGCCGCCGCCGGGCCGGTGGCGACCGGACGCCGTAACCACTGACCCGAACGCCTCCCCCGTCCGGGGGACGGACCGGCGCGCGGGCCGTCGCCCCCGCCCGTACCGGGGAGGCATGCCGGCATGTACCAGCCCTACGACACGTCCACGCACCCGGCGCCCCGGGCCGCCTTCACCGCAGCCGATGCCTACACGCTCCGCACCGCGCTGGACGCCCTGGGCGGGGTCCGCGATCTCGACGCCCTCGACGTGGCCTGCGGTCACGGCGGCACCGTCACCCTGCTCACCGCCGGGGGGGCCCGGCGCACCGTGGGGGTCGACAGCTGCCCCGACCGCCTGCGCCGCGCCCGCGCGGCGGCCTCCGGCTCGGCCGCGGTGGAATACGTCCTCGCCGACGCCGCCGCCATGCCCCGGCTCGGTCCCTTCGACCTGGCCACCGCCGTCTACCTGTTCAGCCACGCACCCGACCGGGAAGCCCTGCACGCCATGTTCCGCGGGATCCGCGCGAACCTGCGGCCCGGCGGCCGGCTCCTGTCGCTGGTGCGCAACCCGGGCGCCTTCCCGCACGTGGACTGGTCCCCGTACGGCGTACGCATCCTCGACCGCGTACCGGAGGGCGACGCACCCCTGCTGAAGGCCCAGTTCCTGACCGAACCCCCGCAGCACTTCGAGTACCGCGAATGGGCGCACGCCGACTTCGCCGAAGCCGCCGTCGACGCCGGCTTCACCACCGTCGGCTGGCAGCCCAGCCGGACCCCGCCCGCCGATCCGGCGCGCGACGAGGCCTACTGGAGCGCGTACCGGGCCTGGCCCGTCAGCTCGCTCATGACCTGCACCGCCTAGAGCGGATCGGCCGCGGCCTCCGTGACGAGCTCGACGATGCGCTCCCGGGCCGCGCGCCCCTCCGGGACCGGGAGCAACGGGTACCCGTGCGGCAGGCCCGGCTCCTCGTGCCACTCCACCTCGACCCCGGCGGCCCGCGCCCGGCGCAGCAGTTCGCGGCTGTCGGTGCTCAGCACGTCCCGGGTGCCCGTGAACACCGTCAGCGGCGCCAGCCCCTCGAAGGAGCCGTGCAGCGGGCTCACCCGGGGGTCGTCGAAGGGGAGGGTGCCCGCGTACAGCCGGCCCGCCTCGGCCAGGCCCGCGCGGGTCAGCACCGGGTCGGCCGGCTCGATGGCCGCCTGGCCCGGGTGGCTCATGCTGACGTCCAGCCAAGGGGAGATCAGCACGATCCGGGACGGCTGCGCCCCGGTGCGCTCGCGCAGCCGCTGCGCGGCCGCCAGCGCCAGCCCGGCCCCGGCCGAGTCGCCCACCAGCACGGTGCCGCCCGCGCCGCCGCTCTCGATCAGACCGCTCAGCAGGTCGGCGGCGACCGGAACCGTACGGTCGGCGGTCCCGCGCGGCGCCAGTACGTACGCGGGTACGACGACCCGCGCGCCCGCCCGGGTCACCAGGGTCCGGATCAGCGACCAGTGCGGCCGGACCAGCTCGTCGACGAAGGTCCCGCCGTGCACGTACAGCACCCGTGCCACCGGCTCGGCCCCGCGCGGCGACGCGTCGTACACGGGCCAGGCCCCGACGAAGGTCCGCGACACCTCGGCGACCCGGCCCAGCGAGCGCGGCGGCAGGTGCGAAGCGGGCCGGCGGGCCGACCGCGCCACCTTCGCCCGGACCGCTTCGGCCGTCGCGGACCGTCTTCGCCGTCCCGTCGCGACCAGTGCGGCCGAAAGCGCCCTGCTGCGCAGACTCGGCACGCCCCTCACCTCCCCTTTTCCCCGGACCGGGACCGTCCACCGGATCGTGCCCCGGCCCCTGTCCCCCATCACGTGAGGAGCATAGGCGTGAAGCTGCGCTGTCGACCCGCTTAAGAAAGTCTCGATGGACTGATCACTACGCCGATCGGCACATTGGTGCCAGTCACCCACGCCACCAGCGCACCAGCGCCCCCGGCGTCCCCTTCCGCAATGCCCCTGGAGCCACCCCCATGAAGGCACTCGTCAAGCACAAGGCCGAGCCCGGGCTGTGGCTCATGGACGTCCCCGAGCCGGAGTACGGCCCCGGAGACGTACTGATCAAGGTGCTGCGCACCGGCATCTGCGGGACCGACCTGCACATCCGTGCCTGGGACGGCTGGGCGCAGGGAGCCGTCAAGACCCCGCTGGTCCTCGGCCACGAGTTCGTCGGCGAGGTCGCGGCGCTCGGCGCGGACGTCCGCGACATCGAGATCGGCGCACTGGTCAGCGGCGAGGGCCACCTGGTCTGCGGCAAGTGCCGCAACTGCCTGGCCGGCCGCCGCCACCTGTGCCGCAGCACCGTCGGGCTGGGCGTCGGACGCGACGGAGCCTTCGCCGAGTACGTGGTGCTGCCCGCCCAGAACGTGTGGGTGCACCGCACCGCCGTGAACCTGGACGTGGCGGCCATCTTCGACCCCTTCGGCAACGCCGTGCACACCGCGCTGTCCTTCCCGATGGTCGGCGAGGACGTCCTGATCACCGGCGCCGGCCCGATCGGGATCATGGCGGCGGCCGTGGCGAAGCACGCCGGCGCGCGCAACGTGGTGATCACCGACGTCAGCCCCGAGCGGCTGGAGATCGCCCGCAAGGCCGGCGCCACCCTCGCGGTGAACGTCGCGGAGACCTCCATCGCCGACGCGCAGGCGCGGCTCGGCCTGCGCGAGGGCTTCGACGTGGGCCTGGAGATGTCCGGCCGCGGCGAGGCCATGCGCGACATGATCGACAACATGACGCACGGCGGCCGGATCGCCATGCTCGGCCTGCCGGCCCAGGAGTTCCCGGTGGACTGGGCGAAGGTCGTCACCTCGATGATCACCATCAAGGGGATCTACGGCCGCGAGATGTTCGAGACCTGGTACGCGATGACCGTGCTGCTGGAGGGCGGGCTCGACCTGTCCCCGGTCATCACCGGCCGCTACTCGCACCGCGACTTCGAGGCGGCCTTCGACGAGGCGTCGACCGCGCGGAGCGGGAAGATCATCCTGGACTGGACGGCCTGATCCCGCGCGGGAGCGGGTGCGCGCGGGTGCGCGGACGGACGGGTACCGGGGGGCGGGGTCACGCCCCCGCCGGTCCCGCCCGCCCCGCCCCGGGGCACCCCCTCCCGGGCCGCTCCGGCGGTCGGGGCGACTCCGTCCCGGGCCGCTCCGGTGGTCGGGGCGACCCCGGCCCGGCCGGTCCGGGCCACCACAAGACCATCTCCCTCCGCCGGGCCCCGCAGACCCCCCCTCCGCGGGGCCCGGCCCCCTCCGTCCGGCCCGCCCCGGCTCCGCTCCCGCCGGGCGGCGCCCGGCATACCGCACAAGGAGACACCGAAGTCATGTTCGAGTCCGTCCGCGAAGACCTCCGCACCACCCTCGACGAGATCCGCGCCGCGGGCCTGCACAAGCCCGAGCGCGTCATCGGCACCCCGCAGAACGCCGCCGTCGCCGTCACCGCGGGCGGCGCCCCCGGCGAGGTCCTCAACTTCTGCGCCAACAACTACCTCGGGCTGGCCGACCACCCCGAGGTCGTCGCCGCCGCGAAGGACGCCCTGGACCGCTGGGGCTACGGCATGGCCTCCGTCCGCTTCATCTGCGGCACCCAGGAAGTGCACAAGGAGCTGGAGGCGCGGCTCTCGTCCTTCCTCGGACAGGAGGACACGATCCTCTACTCCTCCTGCTTCGACGCCAACGGCGGCGTCTTCGAGACCCTGCTCGGCGCCGAGGACGCGGTGATCTCCGACGCCCTCAACCACGCCTCGATCATCGACGGCATCCGCCTCTCCAAGGCCCGCCGCTACCGCTACGCCAACCGCGACCTGGCCGAGCTGGAAGCCCGGCTCAAGGACGCGCAGGACGCCCGCCGCCGCCTGATCGTCACCGACGGCGTGTTCTCCATGGACGGCTACGTCGCCCCCCTCGCCGAGATCTGCGACCTCGCCGACCGCTACGACGCCATGGTCATGGTCGACGACTCGCACGCCGTCGGCTTCGTCGGCCCCGGCGGCCGCGGCACCCCCGAACTGCACGGGGTCATGGACCGCGTCGACATCATCACCGGCACCCTCGGCAAGGCCCTGGGCGGCGCCTCCGGCGGCTACGTCGCGGCCCGCGCCGAGATCGTCGCGCTGCTGCGCCAGCGCTCGCGCCCGTACCTCTTCTCCAACTCCCTCGCCCCGGTCATCGCGGCCGCCTCCCTCAAGGTCCTCGACCTGCTGGAGTCCGCCGGTGACCTGCGCGAGCGCCTCGCGGCCAACACCGCCCTCTTCCGCGCGAAGATGACCGAGGCGGGCTTTGAGATCCTGCCCGGCGACCACGCCATCGCCCCCGTCATGATCGGCGACGCCGCCGAGGCCGCGAAGATGGCCGAGCTGCTGCTGGAGCGCGGCGTGTACGTGATCGGCTTCTCCTACCCGGTCGTGCCGATGGGCGCCGCCCGCATCCGCGTCCAGCTCTCGGCGGCCCACTCCACGGCCGACGTGGAGCGCGCGGTGGCCGCGTTCGTCGACGCCCGCGCGGCGCTCGGCACGTCCGCCGGCTGAGACAATGGAGGGGTGATCGACCCCCGCCGGCTGCGCATCCTGCGGGCCGTGGCGGACCACCGTACGGTGACCGCCGCGGCCGCAGCCCTGTACCTCACCCCGTCCGCCGTGTCCCAGCAGCTCGCCGCGCTGGAGCAGGAGACCGGCCACGCGCTGCTGACCCGCAGCGGCAGGGGCGTACGGCTCACCGCGGCCGGGGAGATCCTGCTGGGCCATACCCACGAGGTACTGGCCCAGTTGGAGCGCGCCGAGGCCGAACTCGCCGCCTATGCCGGTGGATCGGCGGGCGAGGTCACGGTCGCCGCCTTCGCGACCGGCATCGCCGAGGTGCTGGCCCCGGCCATCTCCCGGCTGGCGCTGGAACACCCGGGGATCCGCCTGCGGGTCCGGGACGCGGAGGGCGACCAGAGCCTGCCGATGTTGCTCGACGGGGAGGCCGACGTGGCCCTGGCCGTCGAGTACCGCGGCGGTCCGGGCGCCGACGACGCCCGCCTTTCGGTGCTCCCGCTCTACGCGGAACCCTTCGACGCGGTGCTGCCCTCGGGGCACCCGCTCGCCGACCTCCCCGCCGTGGCGCTGGCGGACCTCTCCGACGCGGACTGGGTGGGGCAGTACCCGGGCAACCCCTGCCACGACGTGACCCTGCTGGCCTGCGAACTGGCGGGCTTCCAGCCGCGCTTCGCGCACTCCTCCGACGACTTCCGGGCCGTGACCGCCCTGGTGGGCGCGGGGGCCGGGGTGGCCCTGGTGCCGCGTTCGGCGCTGCGCGGCATGGACCTCAGGGAGGTCCGCGTCCGCCCGGTGACGGGCCCGGCCGCCACCCGCCGCGTCTTCGCCGCCACCCGCCGCGGGGCCGAGTCCCACCCCCTGATCGCCCCGGTCCTGGCGGCCCTGTCCCGCGAGGCGGAACGGGTCCCGGCGCACTGAGGGGGCGGGGTGGGGCGGCGGGGCCGACCGGCCACCCCCCCCGATTCCCCCCCCACCCCGCCCGCCTCACACCCGTACCACTTCCACCCCCGCCTCCGTGAACCCCTCCGCCACCTCCTGTGGCAGGCCCGTGTCCGTCACCAGGACGTCCACCTCCGAGGTGGCGCAGATGCGGGCGAAGGCGCGGACGCCGAGTTTGCTGGAGTCGGCGGCGATGACGACCCGGCGGGCGCGTTCGCACAGGAGGCGGTTCATCGCCGCCTCGTCCTCGTGCCGGGTCGCCGCGCCGTCCGCCGGGTCGAAGGCGTCCACCCCGAGGACGGCCGTGTCCATCGTGAGCTGGCCGAGGACCTGCTGCGCCAGCGGACCCGTCAGCTCGTACGACTGGGGGCGGGCCACCCCGCCCGTCAGGACGATCTTGAACTGCGGGCGGATCACCAGCTCGCCCGCGATGTTCAGGGCGTTGGTCACCACCGTCAGCGCGGGCGAGCCCGTGGCCAGGTCCGCGCGGGCCGCCAGGGCGCGGGCCACCTCCGTGGTCGTGGTGCCTCCCGTGAGGCCGACGACCTCCCCCGGTGCGATCAGCGCCGCCACCGCCTCGCTGATCCGCAGCTTCTCCGCGGCCCGCCGCGACGTGCGGTAGCGCAGGGGCAGTTCGTACGAGACCCCGTGCGGGACGGCCCCGCCGCGCGTGCGGACCAGCAGCTGCTGCTCGGCGAGCTGGTCGAGGTCCCGGCGGATCGTCGCGGCGGACACGCCGAGGGCCTCGGCGGCCGGCTCCACCTCCAGCCCGCCCCGTTCCACCAGCAGATCCAGCAGCGTCTGCCAGCGTTCCTTGCGGGTCATGGCGCCCCTCCCGTGCGTTGCCCGGGCCGCGCTCCGGCCCCGCCGTCGAGATTAACCCAGGCCGCCACCCCCTAGATGCTTGAAGTTGCGCGAAATGGCCCGCTACCTTGCAAGAACACGCACCCAACGCGCAGGGAGCCCGCATGAGTCACGTCGCGTACGAGTTGGCCACGCAGCCCGAAAGCTGGGAACGGGCCGCCGAACTGGCCCCGGCCCACCGGGCGGTGCTGCCGAGGCCGGGGGAGCGTACCGCGATCGTCGGGTGCGGCACCTCGTACTTCATGGCGCAGGCCGCCGCCGCCCTGCGCGAGGACGCAGGACAGGGCGAGACCGACGCCTTCCCCGCCTCGGAGTTCCCCCACCACCGCCGCTACGACCGGGTCGTCGCGCTCACCCGGTCCGGGACCACCACCGAGGTCCTCGACCTGCTGGCCGGCCTGCGGGAGGCCGGGGTCGCGACCACCGCCGTCATCGGCGACCCCGACACGCCGGTGACGACCCTGGCGAACGACCTCGTCGTGCTGGACTTCGCCGACGAACGTTCCGTCGTCCAGACCCGGTTCGCCACCACCGCCCTCACCCTGCTGCGCGCCCACGTCGGCGCGCACACCCCGGCCGTGGTCGCCGACGCCCGCGTCGCGCTCGCCGAACCGCTGCCCGCCGGGCTGGAGGGCCGGGGCCAGTTCACCTTCCTCGGCCGGGGCTGGAGCGTCGGACTGGCCAACGAGGCCGCCCTCAAGATGCGCGAGGCCTCCCTGTCCTGGGCGGAGGCCTACCCGGCGATGGAGTACCGGCACGGCCCGGTCAGCGTCACCGGGCCCGGCTCCGTGACCTGGTCGCTGGGCGGGACCCCCGACGGGATCGCCGAGCAGGTCCTCGGGACCGGTGCCGCATGGATCGACGGCGCGCTCGACCCGCTCGCCGAACTGGTGCGCGTGCACCGGCTGGCCGTCGCCGTGGCCGCCCACCGGCAGCTGGACCCGGACGCTCCCCGCAACCTCACCCGCTCCGTCATCCTCACCGCCACCGGAGAGGGGGCGGTCCGATGACCCTCGCCCCCGCCGGAGACCTCGTCGCCGAAGCGGCCGGGGCCGGCCGTGCCATCGCGGCCTTCAACATCATCACGCTGGAGCACGCCGAAGCCGTGGTCGAGGGTGCCGAGCGCACCGGCCTGCCCGTCATCCTGCAACTCAGCGAGAACGCGGTGAAGTTCCGCGACGGAGCCCTGCTGCCCATCACCCGTGCCGCCGCCGCCTGTGCCGAGGCCGCCGGGGTGCCCGTCGGGCTCCACCTCGACCACGTCAAGAGCCCGGACCTGCTGCGGCAGGCCGCGGACGCCGGCTTCGGATCGGTGATGTACGACGCCGCGCACCTGCCCTACGCCGAGAACCTGGATGCCACCCGCTCCGCCGCCGACTGGGCCCACGCCAACGGCCTCTGGATCGAGGCCGAGCTGGGCGAGGTCGGCGGCAAGAACGGCGCCGCCCCCCTGGACCCGCACGCGCCGGGCGCGCGTACCGACCCGGACGAGGCGCGCCGGTTCGTCGCCGACTCCGGGGTGGACGCCCTGGCCGTGGCCATCGGCAGCAGCCACGCCATGACCAGCCGGACCGCGGTCCTCGACCACGCCCTGCTGGCGCGGCTCGCCAAGACGGTGGACGTCCCGCTCGTCCTGCACGGCTCCTCCGGCCTCCCCGACGCGGAGCTCGCGGCCGCCGTCGCGGGCGGGATCCGCAAGGTCAACATCGGCACCGCCCTCAACGTGGCCATGACCGAGGCCATCCGCGCCCACCTCACCCCGGCGGACCCCCGCCCCTACCTCACCGCGGCCCGGACGGCGATGGCGGCGACGGCCGCCGCCATGATCGGCGCCCTGGACCGGCGCCCCTGAAGCAGCGCCCCTGAAACGGCGCCCCCGAAGCAGCGCCCCTGGACCGACGGCCCGGGGAGCGCGGATCCCGGATCCCGGATCCCCGAAGGACGCGGCGGGCGGGCGGCCCGGACGTCCCACTCAGCGGGAGGACCGGGCCGCCGCCATTGAAGGTGCGGCACGGGCGGTGTTTCGTCGGACGACGGCCACCCGCCGTCCGAACGCCCGCACCGTCCGAAGGGACACCCGCGCATGCCCCAGCCGTACCTCCCGTCCGCCTTCGGGGTGTTCCTCGCCCCCTACCACCGGCCCGACCGCGACCCCGCCCTCCAGCTGCGCCGCGACCTGGAGCTGGTGACGGAGCTCGACCGGCTCGGGTACGAGGAGGTGTGGGCCGGGGAGCACCACTCCGCCGGGTACGAGATCATCGCCTCGCCGGAACTGTTCCTGGCGGCCGCCGCCGAACGCACCGGACGGATCCGGCTCGGCACCGGGGTCAACTCCCTCCCGTACCACCAGCCGTTGGTCCTCGCCGACCGCATCTGCCAGCTCGACCAGCAGTCCCGGGGCCGCGCCATGCTGGGCGTCGGCCCCGGCCAACTGGCCTCGGACGCGTTCATGATGGGCGTCGACCCGCTGGACTCCCGCGCGATGATGGCCGATTCCCTGGAGCCGATCGTCCGCCTGTTGCGCGGGGAGACCGTCACGGCCGCCACCGACTGGTTCACCCTGGACGAGGCCCGGCTGCAACTCGGGCCCTACCGGGGCAGGGAGATGGAGGTGGCCGTCGCCTCCGCCGTCTCCCCGACCGGGGCCGTCCTCGCCGGACGCCACGGGGCCGGCGTGCTCTCGCTCGCCGCCGCCGACCCGGCCGGATTCGCCACGCTCGACACCAACTGGGCGGCCCACGAACGGGCCTGCGCCGAAGCGGGACGCGGCGCGGACCGGCGGAGCTGGCGGCTGGTCACCCCCGTCCACCTCGCCGAGTCCCGTGAAGCCGCACTGGAACAGGCGGAGTTCGGAGTACTCGACCTCGTCGCGTACATCGAGGCCCTCGGCGGTGTCCGGCCGCCGGGGTGCGCCACGGCGGCCGGTGCCGTCCGGCGCTGGACGGAGGAGGGGCTGCCGGCCTTCGGCCGGGCCGTGATCGGCACCGCCGAGGACGCCGTCGAGCGGATCGGGCAACTGGCCGAGAAGACAGGCGGGTTCGGTACCTTCCTGATCCTGCAGCTGGACCTCGCCGAACCGGCCGCCGCCCTGCGCAGCCTGGAGCTGTTCGCCGAACGGGTCGTGCCCCGGCTCACCGGAACCACCGACGCCCGCCGGGCCAGCCTCGACTGGGCCGCCCGCAACAGCGAGCGCTTCACGGGAGCCCTGCGCCGCTCCACCGAGCAGGCCATCGCCCGCAAGGGAGAGGTGCGTTGAGGGCGGCGGCCCTGGTGGCCGGGCGCTTCTCCGTGGGCGAGTACCCGGACCCCGTACCCGGCCCCGGACAGGCACTGGTGGCCACCGAGGCCTGCGGCATCTGCGGGTCCGACCTCAGCGCGGTCGCCCACACCGCCGAGTTCCTCCGGGCCTCCCGGGACAGCGGCACCACCGGCTTCCTCTTCGACCCGGCCCGTCCCCTGGTCATGGGCCACGAGTTCTCCGGCCGGGTCCTCGCCTACGGACCCGGCGCGAGCGGCCCCCCGCCCGGCACCGGGGTGGTCGCCCTGCCCTGGGCCCTCGACGCCGGCGGGGTCGTCCGTACCGTCGGCTACAGCAACGCCTTCCCCGGCGGCTTCGGCGAGCGGATCGTCGTCCAGGCGCAGGCCCTGCTCCCGGTGCCGGACTCCCTGGACCTGGCCCTGGCCGCCCTCACCGAGCCGCTGGCCGTCGGCTTCGGGAACATCGCCCGTACGGAGGCCGGTCCCGGCACCCCCGCGGTGGTCGTCGGCTGCGGACCCGTCGGGCTGGGAGCCGTCGCGGCCCTGCTGGAGCGCGGCGCCGCCCCCGTCGTGGCCTCCGACCCCTCGGCGCTGCGGCGCGCGGCCGCGGCCCGGCTCGGCGCGCACGCGGTGGTGGACCCGTCCGGGGGAGAAGACCCGGTGGCGCACTGCGTGGGGCTCGCCGGGCCCCGGCCGCAGCCGATGGTGGTGGTCAACTGCGTGGGTCTGCCCGGGATGCTGAACCGGCTGCTGCACACCGTCCCGCGCGGCGCCGAGATCCTCCAGATCGGCGGGGTGATGACGGACGACGTGATCCGCCCGGTGGTCGGCATCTACAAGGACGTCACCGTCCGGATGTGCCTGACCTACCCGCCGCGGGAGTTCGGCGCCACCCTGGACCGGCTGGCCGACGGCCGCATCGACGCGGCCGCGCTGGTCACCGGAGAAGCGGGCTTCGGCGGGCTCGACGCGGCCTTCGCATCCCTGCGGCGCCCGGAGCGCCACATCAAGGTGCTGATCCGCCCCGGGCTGCCGGGCACGGGCCTCGTGCCGCCCCGGGTCTGAAGCGCCCGTGCCCCGGAGGGGCCGGACGCGCCGCCCCTTCGGTTGCCCAGCGCCTCCGGCCGCGGGCGTACGGCTCGGGTCGCCCGCCCGGGGCGTGGTGCGGGGCGCGGACCGGCCTACTCGCCAGTACCGCATCTGCCAGGAAAAAGCGAGGATCCGGCCTTACTTGCTTGCTTATGTGACTGCTACATTCCGCAAGTGCATCGCGCTTCGGCCGGGCGGTGGGCAGGCCACGATCTGGTCTGCCCCGCCCTGCCGCAGGTGCCCGACACCGGTCCACGCCGCCGCTCCGCCGTGCCGACCACCCGATCCCACCCTCCCGGCGCCGAACCGGACCCCGTCCGGGGAACGGTGCTGCTCGCGCGCGGCCCCCGGCCGCCGCCGAAACCTCCTCTCCGAAAGGGAGAAACCATGCGGAAGTTCCTTCTGCGACGTCCCGTCGCGGGCAAGGCGCTGATCGTGGCCGCCCTGCTGGGCCTGGCGGTCCCCGGCACCGCCTACGCCAATACGGTCGGCATGACGGTGAAGACCCCCGGCGCCACGTCAGGGCCGGCCGCGGCCTTCTCCGAGATCTCCACCGGCGCCGCGTGCGCGAGCGGCCTGGTCTCCGGCGGCGGCGTCAACCAGGCCATCGGCACCGGCTCGTCCTCCAACGGCAACAAGATCAACGGCACTTCGCCGAGCCCCGACGGAAGCACCGAGTACACCGGCTCCACGGGCGTGGTGGGCACCGACGTGAGCCACTGGCTCGGCATCGGCGGCAGCGGCGGCGCGGTCAACGCCTCCTTCTCCAGCACCCCGTACGCCATGTGCTTCAGCAGCAGCCTGATCAACCACACCCAGGTGGTGATGAACAAGCTGGCCGGCCCCACCACCAGCTCGACCGTCGGGCTCGTCACCGCGACCTGTCCGGCCAACACCCGCCTGCTCGGCGGCGGAGCCCGCATCACCCCGGCCGTCGTCGGCAGCCTCAAGCCCATCGCCGGTTTCCCCACCTTCAACAACTCCGCCCACGGCTACGGCCAGAAGGCCGCGGCCGACGGTGAGACCAACCCCGACTCCTGGAGCGCCGTGGGCTGGAACGGCGGCGGCGGCAACACCGACAACACCACGTACGCGTACGCCATCTGCAGCGGCGACAACATCAACGTCAGCGGCGCGACCGTGAAGGTCCGCCACAGCGAGGTGAGCGGCCCCACCGCCGCGACCGCGGGCCAGACCGTGACGGTCGGCTGCGGCGGCGGGGACGGAAAGCTGATCGGCGGCGGCGCCGCGATCAGCGGAGGCGGCGTCACGACCACGAACTTCACCGGGCCCGGCTCCCAGGGCGACCACCTGAACGGCAGCTACCCCAGCGACTCCGCCGGCAACCCGGTCGCGGACGGAACCCCCACGGCCTCGTACTGGTCGGCGACCACCCACACCGGGGGAGTCAGCTCCCCGAGCACCTACTCCGACGCCTGGGCGCTGTGCGCCGACGACGGCGTCTGATCCCCCCGCGGCACGGGTGCCGCGGCCGGGGCCGCTGTCGCGCCCCCGGCCGCGGCCCCACACGTCCCATCTCCCGAGTACCTTCGTCTGGAACCGAGTTGAACATGTACCGATC
The DNA here is from genome assembly GCF_041862025.1 of Streptomyces sp. AB3(2024). NCBI lineage: Bacteria > Bacillati > Actinomycetota > Actinomycetes > Kitasatosporales > Streptomycetaceae > Streptomyces > Streptomyces sp. AB3(2024). The sequence goes on along the minus strand of NZ_JBGWAB010000140.1, from coordinate 2,689 downwards.
GAAGATCCTGATGGTGGCCGGAGCCGCCGGCCTGCTGGCCGCCGCTCTGGCGCCCCTGCCCGCGGTGGCCGAGCCGACGGCGCCGGGCGCCGTCACCCCCTGCGGCGCGGGCGGCGCCTTCACCGCCGCGTCGCCCACCTGCACCTACACCGCCGTCGGCACGGACACCTTCACCGTCCCGGCCGGGGTGACCGCGGTGACGGTCGACCTCTTCGGCGCCGAGGGCGGCAGCGCGGCCGGCTTCGTCCTCCCCAGCCCCCCGAACGACGGGGCACCCGGCGGACTCGGCGGCGAGACCCGTGCCGAACTGCCCGTCGTGGCGGGCCAGGCCCTCCAGATCACCATCGGCGGAGTCGGAAGTTCCGGCACCTCCCGGCACGGCGAGTTCGCCCGCCCCGGCGGCACCGGCCACGGCTCCGGCGGCGGCGGCGCCCACGGGGGCGGCGGCTCCGGCGGCGGCAGCAGCGACCTGCGTACGGGGGCCTTCGGTCCGGCCGACCGGGTCCTGGTGGCAGGCGGCGGCGGTGGCGCGGGCAACGGCGGGCCGCTGCTGCACGGCGGCGACGGCGGCGGGCCCGAAGGAGAGCCCGGCGGCCAGGGAGGCGGCCCCGACGGGTCCGGCCTCGCGGGCGGCGGCGGAACCCGGTCCGCCCACGGGGTGGGCGGAAGCCGCAACTCCGCGGTCGGGGCCCCCGGCGCGGCGGGCAGCGACATCGACCAGTACACCAGCCTGCCCAACCCCGGAAGCGGTGGCTCCGGCGGCAACGGCGGTGGCGGTGGCAACGGCGGCGGTGGCGGTGGCGGCGGCTACTTCGCCGGTGGCGGCGGCTCCGGCGGCGGCAGGCCGGGCAACCTCTACGGAGCCGGCGGCGGCGGGGGCAGCGGTTTCGCGGCCCCGACGGCCATCGGCGCCACCCTCACCGGGGGCGTCAACCACGGCAACGGCAAGGCGGTCGTCTCCTTCCGGTACGGAACCTCGGTCACGGTGATCGCGGACACGGCGACCCCGCTGTTCGGGCGGCCGGTCACCCTCACCGCGACCGTCGACCCGGCCAACCCGGACGCCGGAACCCCCGGCGGCGAGGTCACGTTCTTCGACGGGCCGACCCCGCTGGGCACCGCCGAGCTCGACGGCGGTCGCGCGAGCATCCGTACCGGCACCCTCCAGCCCTCCGCGCACGCCATCACCGCACGCTACGGCGGCGACACGGCCTTCACCCCGGGCGCGACGGCGGCGCCCACCGAGGTCACCGTCGGGTTCAGCGGCCCCTGCCTCACCACCGCGCACGCCGGCCCGCTGACCGTGGCCCCGGGCGAAGCCCTGTGCATCGCGGCCGGCGGCAGCCAGAGCGGCCCGCTGACCGTACGCCCCGGCGGGGCCCTGGCCGCTTCGGACGCGACGATCACGGGACCGCTGTCGGCCCAGGGCGCCACCGCCGTCACCCTCTGCCGGTCCGCGCTCACCGGCCCGGTCTCCGTGGAGGGGACCACCGGCCTGGTGCTCATCGGCTCCGACCGTGAGGCGACGGCCTGTGCCGGCAACACCGTCCGGGGCCCGCTGACCCTCGACGCGAACACCGGCGGCCTCGAAGCCTCGGCCGACACGGTCACCGGACCGGTCCGGATCACCGGCAACAGCGGCCCGGGCATCGCGTCCGTGGACCCCGCGCCCGCCTTCCGGTCCAACCGCGTCACCGGCCCGCTGCGGTGCGAGGGCAACGCGCCGACCCTCCTCCAGTCGCAGAACACCGTCACGGGCCCGAGCACCGGGCAGTGCCGCCGGGACGGCTAGCCCGTTCCGTCCGGACCACCGGGCGGACCGGACCAGGACGCCCGCGACGTGCGCCCCTGTCGGCTCCCCTTCCTTGCGCGGGAGCCGGCAGGGGCCGCCCGGCGGTGCCGGTCGCGAGGGAGCGGAGGGTCATCTGCCGTGAGCCGCAGGGCGGGTGGCGGCCGCCGGGTCCGTCGGTGGACGGTGCATCTACGCTTGTGCCCCGTCAGAGAGTCGAGACGGACGACCGGTCGTGGAACGGAGCATGTGGTGCCAGCGGGCCAAGCGGGGGAAGCCAGCGACGGGGACCTGATCGGAAAGGTGCTCGGGGGACGCTACCGGGTGACCTCCGTGGTCGGCCGCGGCGGCATGGGCGTGGTCGCGCGGGCCGTCGACGAGCTGCTCGCCCGCGAGGTCGCCGTCAAGGTCCTGCGGGCCTACACCGACTCCAGCGACGCCGAACTGGCCGACCTGCGCACCCGGATGGAGCGCGAGGCGCAGGCCGCCGCCCGCATCCGGCACGGCGGCGTCGTCACCGTGCACGACGTGACGCACGAGCAGGGCCTGCCCGTCATCGTCATGGAACTCGTCGACGGACCCTCGCTCGACGAGGTGGTGACGCGGCGCGGCGCGCTCGACCCGCGCGAGGCCGCCGCGATCGGCGCCAAGCTGATGGACGCGCTCGACGCCGCGCACCGCGCGGGCGTCCTGCACCGGGACGTGAAGCCGGGCAACGTGCTGCTGGAGCGCGGCGGCCGGGTCGTCCTCACGGACTTCGGCATCGCCACCATGGAGTCCTCCGGCGACGACGCGGTGGCGAAGCTGACCCGCAGCGGTGAGCTGGTCGGCTCGCTCGACTACCTGCCGCCGGAGCGCGCGCAGGGCAGGGAACCGGGCCCGGCCTCCGACATATGGTCG
>NZ_JBGWAB010000139.1:0-19653 GCF_041862025.1 Streptomyces sp. AB3(2024) | reverse complement strand
GCGGCCGGGGCCGCGGTGGACACGGAGGGCGCAGCGGCCGGGGCGGCGGAGGGCGTGGGCGCGGTGGGCGCGGGCGCGGTGGCGGGTGTGGCCGGGGCGGCGGTCTGGAGGGCGGGCTGGGCCATGAGGAGCTCCGGGAGGGGTGGGTTCTCCGTGCGGGGAGGCCGTCCGCCCGCCCCCCGTGCCCCCGCCGCGGGGGCGGGGGGACGGGGGCGGGCGGACGCGGGTCAGGCGGGGCGGTGCCGGTGGACCACCCCGAGGGGGGAGCCGTCGACGGGGCGGGCCAGGGAGGCCGACCAGTTCCCGTCGAGGTCGAGGTCGTCGATCTGCCAGCTGCTGACCTCGCCCTGGTAGCCGTGCTCCACCTCGACGGGGCCGGGCGTGCCGGGCCGGACGTCCAGGGCGTTGAGGTCGATGCCGAGGAGCCCGAGCCCGACTCCCTTCAGAACGGCCTCCTTACGGGTCCACACCCGGTGGAAGGCGGCGGTCCGCTCGGGCCCGGCGGGCAGCGACAGGATGTACGCGTGCTCGGCGGGCGCGAGCACCACACTGGCCAGGGAGCCGGACTCGACGGGCCGCAGGGCCTCCACGTCCACCCCGATCCAGTCGCCGGCGTGCAGGGCGAGCACCCCACAGCCGCTGGTCCGGGTCAGGCTCAGTGCGAGTCCGACGGCGGGGGCGGCCACGGCCGGCGGGCCGTGCTCCAGGTCACCGCAGCCGGGGCACACGCGACGGCCCAGGGCCACCTCGCGGGCGTCCACGCCCAGCAGCCCGCCGATGGCGCGCCGGGCACCGGCCCTGGTCCGGACGAACGCGGCGGCGTCCCGCTCCAGGCGGAACCGCCGTGCGCGGACCTGCTCGACCTCGTCGAGCAGGTCGAAGTCGGCCTGGTCGACCCGTTCTTCGAGCGGCCACCACCAGACGTGGGCCTCGCCGGTCTCCCGGAGTCTGGCCGCCTCCCGTGCGGCCGATTCGGGCACGGGCAGTACACCGGTCTGGTCGGTGTGGTCGATGCGGCCGCGGACGGCGGCCAGGGTCTGGCTGGTCATCGGATCCTCCTCTCCCCCTTGAGGGCGTTGTCAGGCCAGTCCACCCAGGCGCAGGAGCAGGTCCTTCACCTCGGTGGCGTGGTAGCGGGCGCGTTCCTGCGACGGGTCGGAGCAGAGCAGCAGCGGTCCGTCCCGGTCGTCCTCGGGCAGCCGCCCGTGGCTGCCGCGGACGCAGCCCGGATCGAGCGGCACGACCTGGAGCGGTGCGCGCAGGCCCGCCTTCTTCTTCAGCACGGCGAGGCCGGCCTTCGCCCTGGCCGCCGGATCGGCGGGGTCGAAGAAGAGTTCGGCCGGGTCGTAGCCGGGTTTGCGGTGGATCTCGACGCCGCGCGCGAAGTCGGGGGCGCGCCGGTCGTCGAGCCAGTAGTAGTAGGTGAACCAGGCGTCCGGCTCCGATACGGCCACCAGTTCGCCCGCGTTCGGGTGGTCGATGCCGTAGTCGGCCTGCTGGGTGCGGTCCCAGACCTCGTCGACCCCGTCCAGGCACTTCAGGACGTCGCGCACGCGCGGGACGTCGGACGGGTCGGCCACGTAGACGTGGGCGGCCTGGTGGTCTGCGACGGCGAACGCCCGGGAGGTGTACGGGTCGAGGTACTCCATGCCGCGCTGGGTGTAGACGGACAGCAGTCCCTCGCGGCGCAGGGCGCGGTTGATGTCCACGGGTCGGCTGACGGGCGAGATGCCGTACTCGCTGAGGGCGACGACGGTGGTGCCGCGCTCGCGGAGGTCGTCCAGGAGCGGGCCGAGCGCGGCGTCGGCCTCGCGGGCGGCGCGGACGGCCTCGGGGCCGTCGGGGCCGAAGCGCTGGAGGTCGTAGTCCAGGTGCGGGACGTAGATGAAGGACAGGTCGGGGTCGCGGGTGTCGGCCACGTGCCGGGCGGCGCCGGCGATCCACCGGGTGGAGGTGAGGGAGGCCGTCGGACCCCAGTAGTTGAAGAGCGGGAACTCTCCCTGCGCGGAGGTGAGTTCGTCGCGCAGGGCGGCCGGGACGGTGTAGCAGTCGGGAGCCTTGCGGCCGTCGTAGTGGTAGACGGGCCGGGGGGTCAGGACGGTGTCCACGTCGGCGCCCATGGCCCACCACCAGCACAGGTAGGCGGTGGTGTGGTCCGGGTCCTGCCGCCGGGCGGCCTGCCAGACCTTCTCGCCCCGCACCAGGGCGTTGTGCTGGCGCCACATCATCACTTCGCCGTGGTCGCGGAAGTACCAGCCGTTGCCGACCGCCCCGTGGTCGCGCGGCAGCGTCCCGGTGGTGAGGGTGGCCTGGACCGTGGCGGTGACGGCGGGGAACACCGTGTCGAGGGGGGCCGCGAAGCCCCGCTCGCCGATGGCCCGCACATTGGGCATGTGGGGCAGCAGCCGTGGGGTGAGGCCGACGGTGCACAGCACGGCCGTCTTCTTCCGGGCGGTGGGGGTCATGAGCCGGGCTCCTTCCGCGCGGCGGACGGTAGGGGGGCGGGCGGTACGGGGGCGGGCGCCGTGCGGGTCAGACCCAGTGCGGTCAGCTCCCGGGCGGTCCAGTCGAGTTCGGCGGCGATGCCGCGGGCCAGCCCGGCGTCGCCCACCGGCCGGCTGCCCTCGGGCAGGACCGACCAGGTGTACGTCTCCACCTCGATGTGGTCGGTGACTGCGTGGTCCCCTCCGAACAGGGCCCGGAGGGTGTCCCGCAGCACCGGCCCGGTGGAGGCCAGCGGCGGGGCCGGCTCCTCGTGCAGCGGTACGTGGTAGTGGATCCGCCAGGGCGCCTCGCCGGGCAGGGCCCCGGCCAGCGCCGGTCCCAGGTCGTCGGAGCCGAGCAGGGCGCCGCCGGCCGGGGCGGCCTCGCGGGTCTGGTGCAGGAAGCGGGGTTCCGCGAAGGCCGCCAGGGCCTCCCGGACCCGGGGGTCCGCCGGGTCGGCGGCCTGGAGGGCGCTGGACGCCTGGACCTTGACCACCTGGAGTCCGGCCGTCAGGAGTTCGGCGACGGCGGCGTCCGGCTCCTCGTGGGCGACGGCGAGGTGGCAGGCGTCCAGGCAGAGCCCGATCCATTCGTGGTCGACGCCCCCCAGTGCCTCGACGGCCTGCGCGGTGGTCTCGGCGACGCAGCCCGGTTCGGGTTCGACGGCGACGCGCACGGTCCGGCCGGTCTCCGCCTCGATTCGGCGCAGTCCGGCGGCGAGCTTGTCGAGCTGGCGCGTGGCGGCGGCCCGCTGGGTGCGCGACCAGGCGGTGCGCCAGGCCAGCGGCAGGGTGGAGACCGAGCCGCGTTCGGCGTCGTCGGGCAGCAGCCCGGCCAGGACCCGGGCCAGGTTCAGGGTGTAGTCGAGGCGGGCGGGCTCGGACCAGTCCGGGTAGTACACCGCCCGTTTGACCACGGGGGCGTGGAAGCCCTTGTACGGGAACCCGTTGAGGGTCACGGTCTCCAGTCCGCGTGCGGCGAGCTCGCGGCGCAGCCGGGTGACGGCGGCCGGGTCGGCGGCGAGGGCCGCCGCCGCGTCCACCGGCAGCCACAGGCCGAGTCCGATGACGGACTCCCCCGCGGCCCGGCGGACCGGTTCCGCGTACGCGGCGAGCTGGGCGGTGATGCCCTCCAGGGTTTCGGCGGGGTGCACGTTGGTGCAGTAGGCGAGGTGGACGGCGGTGCCGTCCGGGTGGCGGAAGCGCATCAGGCGGCTCCTCTTTCCTGATCAGTTTCCGCCGCGGGCGATCGAGTTCCCGGCGTACAGCCCCGCGGCCTGCTCGTCCGTGTAGCCGTCCAGGCCGAGCCGGCCGGACTGCGCGTAGAAGGCGACCGGGTTGCGCCACAGGACGCGGTCCACGTCGTCCTCGTCGAAGCCGGCGGCGAGCATGGCGTCGCCGGTGGCGCGGGTCAGGAGCGGGTCGCTGTGGCCCCAGTCGGCCGCGGAGTTGACGAGGATGCGCTCGGTGCCGTGCTCCTTGAGGATGGCGACCATGCGGTCCGGGGTCATCTTGGTGTCGGGGTAGATGGAGAAGCCCATCCAGCAGCCGGAGTCGCGGACCTCCCGGACGGTGACCTCGTTGAGGTGGTCGAGGACGACGAAGCCGGGGTCGATGCCGGATTCCCGGATCACGGCCAGGGAGCGGGCGGTGCCGCCCGCCTTGTCGCGGTGCGGGGTGTGGACGAGGGCCGGCAGTCCGAACTCGACGGCGAGGGAGAGCTGGACGGCGAAGGCGCGCTCCTCGGCGTCGGTGACGGTGTCGTAGCCGATCTCGCCGACGGCGACGACCCCGTCCTTGGCGAGGTAGCGCGGCAGCAGGTCCAGGACGGGGGTGCAGCGCGGGTCGTTCGCCTCCTTGGGGTTGAGGCCGATGGTGCAGTGGTGGCTGATGCCGAACTGGGCCGCGCGGTAGGGCTCCCAGCCCAGGAGGGCGTCGAAGTAGTCGGTGAAGCTGGACGGAGAGGTGCGCGGCTGCCCAAGCCAGAACGCGGGCTCGACCAGCGCGCGGACGCCGGCGGCGTGCATCGCTCGGTAGTCGTCCGTGGTGCGGGACGTCATGTGGATGTGCGGGTCGAAGATGCGCATGGTCGGGCTCCGGTAGGGGTGGGTGGCTGGGTCAGTGGTCGAGGGTGGCTACGGTCCACAGGTCGGCCGGCACGGGGCGGTCGGCGGCGCGCCGCTCGGCGGCGAAGCCGTGGGCCATCCGCGCCAGTTCGGCGTCCCGGCGCTCGTGCAGTCCGGCGACCTTGGCCAGCGGTATCCCGGTGAACAGGCACTTGAGAACGGCCTGGCGCCAGCGGTACTGGTCGAGGTGGGCGCGGGCGTAGGGGCCCAGCGCGGCCGCGATGAGCCGGTTGTCGTTGGTCCGTACGGCGTCGTCGGTGAGGTGCACCGCGCGGTCGCCGAGCGGGAGGAAGGGCAGGGCGCGCAGCACGCCGCGGCGTTCGGCGGCGTCTCCGTGGGCGTAGCGTTCGCCGGCCTCGCGGGCGAGGGCGGCGCCGGAGGTGCCGTAGCGGGTCAGGGCGAGCAGGAGGACGGCGCGGACGGCGTCCTCGACGGCCCAGTCGGCCCAGCCGGGCAGGGGGCCGCGGCCGTAGTCGCGTCCGGCGGCGGGGAAGCGGCGGTCCAGGGCGGCGGGGCCCTCGGCGGCCACGGCGGCGGTGTCGGCGACGAGCGCGGCCCGGTGCTCCTGGTCGAGGACGGAGCGCAGGGACTCCTCCAGGGTGCGCAGGGTCAGCGCGTCGTGGACGGCGTGGTCGGCGGTGGTGGTGACGGTGGTGGCGGGTGCCACCGGGACGGGCGGGGCGAGGGTGGGGGCGGTCATGCCGGTACGGCCTCCTTCGACGGCTCTTGCTGCGGACGGGTGTCGCGGGACGCCTGACGGGCGGCCGCCTCGCGCAGGAACGCGATGCTGTGGCGGGCGGTCTCGGCGCCGGCGTGGCTGTGGCGCGGGAGTTCGACGGAGACGAGCCCCCGGTAGCCGGCGTCGGCGAGGGCGCCGAGCACGGGCGGGAAGTCGATCTCCCCCTCTCCGAAGGGCAGGTGTTCGTGGGTGCCCCGGCGCATGTCCTCGATCTGGACGTGGGCCAGGCGGTCGGCGGCCAGTGCCACGCAGTCGGCCACGGGGTAGGGCTCCAGGCAGCGGCAGTGGCCGATGTCCAGGGTGAGCCGGAAGCGGTCGGGGCGGCCGAGGTCGGCCAGCAGCCTGCGGTATCCGGCGAGGTCGGCGACGAGCATGCCGGGCTCCGGTTCGAAGGCGAGGTCGATGCCCGCGGCTTCGGCGTGGCCGACGGTCTCGGCGCAGCCGTCGACCAGCCGCTGCCAGGCCTGTTCGCGGGTGGTGTCCGGGTCGGGGGCGCCGCTCCAGAAGTGAACGGCTCCGGCGCCCAGTTCGGCGCCGATGCCGACGGCCCGGCGCAGCAGGTCCAGGCGCAGTTCCCGGCCCTCGGGTTCGGCGGAGAGCAGCGTCGGGCGGTGCTTGCGGCGCGGGTCGAGGAGGTAGCGGGCGCCGGTCTCGACGACCACGGACAGACCGGTGGCGTCCAGGGCGCGCCGGACCTCGTCGACGCGCGCGGCGAGGCCGGGTGCGTACGGGTCCAGGTGCTGGTGGTCGAGGGTGAGCGCGACGCCCTCGTAGCCCAGGTCGGCGAGGAGGCGCAGCGCGTCGCCCAGACGGTGGTCGGCGAGGCCGTTGGTGCCGTAGGAGAACCGCGGTCCGGTCGGCGTGCTCATGTGGAGGACACCTTCCGGGAGAGGCGGCGGACCAGCGGCAGGGCCGCGGCGAGCGGTACGGAGACGCGGGGCGCACCGGCCCGGGCGGCCAGGGCGGCCTGGAGGGGCAGCAGGGCGTGGATGCCGGCTCCGACGGCCCCGCGCACGCGGGGGGCGGCGGGGTCGCGCAGGACGCGGGTGAGGGCGGGGCCGAAGCTCGTGGCGTACAGGGCGAGGGAGGCAGCCTGGGCGGGTCCGGTGCCGCGGTGCGCGGTGCCGGCGGCCGCGGCCGCCGCTGCGGCGAGGGTCAGGGCCGCCTCGCGGGGCGGGGCGCCGTCGACCTCGTGGCGGCTGAGCCGGGTCAGGCCCAGGGTGTGGACCGCCACGGCGGCGGCCGGGACGAGGGCGGGGCGGACCGGGGCGGGCCCGGTGCCGTGCAGGACGTCCAGGGCGCGCGCGCCGGCCATCACGGCGGGGCCGAGGGGGGTGGCCTTGGCGCCGAGGTCGTAGGCCCAGACCGCGGCGGCCAGGGGCAGGGTGCGGCGCAGGACGGTACGGGGGCCACCGGCCAGGGCGGCGATCCCGAGACCGGCCGCGGTCAGCCCGGCGGCGGTGGCCAGGGCGGCCCCGGGCCGGATCCGGCCGGACGGCAGCGGGCGTTCGGGCCGCTCCACGGCGTCGAGCTCGCGGTCGGCCCAGTCGTTGAGGGCCATGCCCGCCCAGTAGAGGCAGACGGAGGAGGCGGCGAGGCCGAGGGTGCGGGGGCCGGTGCCGCGTCCGGCGGCGAGGGCGCCGGCCAGGACGTCGCCGGGCACGGTGATCGCGGCGGGCGCCCGGACCAGCTCGGCGTAGGCGCGCAGGGTGCGCCGGGCGCGGAAGGCGCGGCCGGGGAACGGCGGGAGCCGCAGGGGTCCGCTCCCGCCGGCGGGTCCGGCGGTCCCGGGGCGGGCGGTCCCGGGGCGGGTGCCCGGTCCCGGGACGGTGGCGGTGGTCACGGCCGGGCCCCCGTCAGCGGATCGGCGCCCGTCGCGGTGGACACCGGGGCGGGGTTCGCGGCCCAGGCGGTGAGGGCCTCGTACTGGAGGGTGAGGTTGTGCTCGGTGGAGCCGGCCGGGTCCTTGAAGAAGAACCCGAGGGCGGCCAGGGCCCCGGACTCGCCGCGCCGCCCGGCCAGCGCGGCCAGCCGTACGAGGTCCAGGACCAGCGGGGCGGCCAGCGCGGAGTCGCAGCCCTGCCAGGTGAACTGCATGGTCATCCGGACGCCGAGGAAGCCCTCGAAGGAGATGTGGTCCCAGGCGGTCTTCCACTCCCCCATCTCGGGGACGTTGTCGATGTGCGTCTGTCCCTGGACCGCGTGGCCGACGGTCTCCTCCAGGCTGCGCTGCTTCGACTCGGTCTTGGAGCGGGCCGCCGCGGGGTCGGCGAGGGTCGCGCCGTCGCCGCCGCCCAGCAGGTTGGTGCCGGACCAGGACCGCAGGCGCAGGGCGCGCTGGGTGAACATCGGGGCGAGGGCGCTCTTGACGAGTGTCTCGCCGGTCTTGCCGTCGCGGCCGGCGTGCGGGACCCCGCGCAGCCGGGCCAGTTCCTCCAGGGCGGGCAGGGCGGCGCCCGCCGACGGGGTGAAGTTGACGTAGGAGCAGCCCGCGGTGAAGGCGGCGTAGGCGTAGAGGGAGCTCGTCGGCAGGGTGACGGAGCCGGCGGTGAGGGCGGCCTCCAGGGAGGCCAGGTCCAGGAAGGCGGGGTCGGGTTCGGGCAGCGGCTCCGTGGAGGAGACGTTGACGACGACCACCTGCTCCAGGCCGTGCCGGTCGCGGAAGGCGGCCATGTCCTCGGCGAGGCGGGCGGCGGTCTCGGACTGCGACTCGCCGGGGAGGGCGGAGCCGTCGCGGATCTCCAGCTCGGCGGCGGCCAGCGGGGTGTCCAGGGCCTTGAGGACCGCGAAGGGCAGAACGCCCGCCTCGGCGAGTTGGCCGGCCCTCACCGACAGGGGGGTGTCGACGACGTCGTGGCCGCCGAACACGAGGTCGGCGAGGGCCGGCAGAGGTGCGTCACGGAACGGGGGCGTTTCGGTGACGCACCCGACGGGGGAGGCGGCACCCGCGACGATGGCGGCGGCGCCGGCGAGGGCGGCCGTGGCGACCGAGCCTCGCGCGCCGACCATCCAGACGCCGATTCGGGGTGAAGATCCGGTCGTGTCTCGCATGGTGTGCCATTCCTCCTGAGTCGTGTGGAGCGGGGGTACAGCCGGACTACTTGCCGAGGTCGACCGGGTAGGGCCAGACGTCGAAGGCCTTGGTGACCTTCTCGTCGGAGCGGCACAGCCACTTGTCGGTGACGTGGCGGACCACGTGCTTGGGCAGGTGCTTGTTGTCGTTGGCGTCGTTCACCGGCTTGGCGATGGACTGGAGCTCCCAGGCCGCGCCCGCGAGGCGGTTGATGTGCGCCCAGAACCGGCGGTCGATGCCGAGCAGCTGGAAGGACTGCAGGTAGGCGTGCCAGCGGTGGTAGGCGTGGGTGGCCTCCGGCGGCGTGTAGTTCATCATGTGGACCTTGTTGCCGGCCGGGCGGCGCGGGTCGAACAGGGTGCCCTGGCCGAACTCCTGGAAGGCGAAGACCAGTCCCTTGGGGTCGTGGCCGTACCACTTGTCGTAGACCTTCTTCTGCTCGCGGGAGAGCAGCTCGAAGTGGGCCTTGTTGGGCTGGATGAGCTCCAGCCAGCTGCGCGGGTAGCGTCCGCCCTGACGGGTGGCGAGCCAGGCGTCATAGGACTTGGTGAAGCCGCCGAAGGGGGCGGTGATGGCCGCGACCGCGGCCTTCATCTCGGCCGACGGGGTGTAGTAGGACATCTCGTCGTAGTCGTACCAGAACTCGCTCGCCCAGCGGTCGCCGACCAGGCCCTCGACCTTGGGCAGCTGCGGGCGGCGGCCGTGGGCGGCCGCCGGGCCCGCGCCGAGGACGGTGACCGCGGCCGCGGCGCCCGCGGCGCCCAGGGCGGTCCGCAGGACGCTCCTGCGGTCCATGGAGTTGAGCGGCATGGTCGTGCTCCTTCTGGCTCTGTCGCTGATGCGGACGGATCATCGGGGGGGGTGCGATGGGTTTACTCTCCCGGGCCCCGCCATACCTGCCCTATATCGCTGTTCGCGCAGGTCACGGGCGGGGCCCGGAGGTGGCTACGTGAGCTCCGGGGAGCCCTTCTCCAGGGGGTTGCGGCGCAGGGACGGCGACAGCAGCGCGACGAGCGCGGTGACGCCCATGGCAACGCTGAGGCCGAGCACGGTACGGGTGGGGCCGAAGGCCTCCAGGGCGAAGCCGGCGGCGACGGGACCGGCCGCCATGGCGCCGCCGCCGACCAGCATGGCGAGGGAGTTGGCCCTGCCGCGCATCCGGTCGGGGGCGACTCGGACCATGAACACCCCGCCCGCGACGTTGAACACGCCGCCGACGTAGCCGCTGGCGGCGAACAGCGCGCCCAGGGCGTAGGGATCGCGCAGGAACGCGACGGGGACCATCAGGGCGGTCCAGACGGCCAGCCCGCCGAGGACCAGGGTGCGCAGGGAGAAGCGGGTGGCCCACCAGCCGCCGGTGATGGCGCCGACGAGTCCGCCGGCCCCGCTGAGGGACAGCACGACGCCGATCTGGAACTGGGAGCCGTGGTTTTCCTGGATGCCGGTCATGACGGCCAGGTTGAGGCCCTGGAACAGCACGTTGGAGACGGCCACGGCGGCCATCACGGCCCGCAGGAAGCGCTGGCGCCACATCCAGACGAGCCCCTCCTTGATCTCCCGCACCAGATCGGGCCGGGGCCCGGTGCGCTCGGCCTGGAGCTTGCCCCGCACTCCGAAGAGCAGGACGACGGACGCGAGTTGGCCCACGAGGGCGGCCACGTACGGGAAGGAGGAGCCGAGGGCGACGAGGCCGCTGCCGAGCGGCTGCCCGGCGATGGCGGCGCCGCGGGTCCGGGCCTCGTTGCCGGTGAGGGCGGCGGGGAGCTGCTCCGTGGGGACCACGGCGGGGACCGCGGCCCGCTCGGCGAGCTGGTGCAGTACGCCGAGGGTGCCCTCGGTGAAGGCCGCGGCGAGCAGGGCCCAGAGCCAGACGTGCCCGCTGAGCAGCAGGGCGGCGACGGCCCCGGCGACCAGCGCCTGCCCGAGGCCCGCGCCGATCATGATCCGGCGCCGGTCCCAGCGGTCCACGAGGGCGCCGCCGGGGAGCTGGACGAGGAGCTGGGGCAGGAGGAGGGCGGTGCCGACCAGGCCGGCGTCGCCGGGCGAACCGGTGATCCACAGGACGGTGAGCGGGTAGGCGACGGCGGTCGCCCGGCCGGCGAGGAGCGAGAGCCCGGCGCCGCCCCACAGCAGCCCGAAGTCGCGGTTGCGGCGCAGCGGGACGGCTGCCGACGGGGCCTCGTGGTGCTCCGGGTCCGGGGTCGCTTCCCCGGCCCCGGACCGGGCCGCGACATCGGCCTGGCCCTGGTTCCGGTCCTGGGGCCGGGATTCGGCCCGGGGCTGCGGGGCGTCGCCCGCCGGGGCGGAGGCGGCCAGCTCCCACGGGAGGACGGCCGGGTCCGTCACCGTCTTCGGCGGCGGGGTCACCGTACGGCCGTCGCGAGGTGCGCGTCGTCCAGGTCCGCGGCGAAGCGGGGGCCGGTGGCGTCGCCGTCCTGCGGACCGGAGTGGGTGTACTCCAGTACGGCCATGGCGCTGTGCATCTTGTTGGTGGCCTGGGCGAAGGCGATGCTCGTCGGACCGTCCAGCACCTCCGCGGTGACCTCCTCGCCCCGGTGTGCGGGCAGGTCGTGCATGAACACGGCGCGCGGGCTGGTCTCCCACAGACCGGAGGTGACCTGGAACGGGGCGAAGATCTCGCGCCAGTTCGCGTCCGGCTTCTCGGTGCCCGTCGTCTGCCAGCGGGTCGTGTAGACGACGTCGAAGCCCTCGGGCAGCACGTCCATGTCGTGCCGTTCGACGAGCACCGCGCCGGTGCGCACGGCCTGGGCGCGGGCACGGTCGGCGATGGAGGGCAGCAGCCCGTAGCCGGGCGGCGTGCGCAGCTCGAAGTGCACGTTCGGGAACCGGGTCAGGGCCAGGGCCAGTGCGGCGGCGGTGTTGTTGCCCTCGCCGACGTACAGGACGCGCAGTCCCTCGACGCGGCCGAAGTGGCGCAGCAGGGTGGTGAGGTCGGTGAGGGCCTGGGTGGGGTGCTCCTCGGCGCTCATCGCGTTGACCACGGCCATCCGGTCCTGGGCCGCCCAGCCGCGCAGTTCGGCCTCGGGGCCGGCGGTGCGGGCGACGAGGACGTCGAGCATGCCGGAGAGCACGCGTCCGGTGTCCTCGACGGACTCTCCGGTGTTGAGCTGGAGGTCGCCGGGGCCGTACGCCACGATCCGGGCGCCCACGCGCAGCGCCCCGGAGGAGAAGGCGGTGCGGGTGCGGGTGGAGGTCTTGGCGAAGTAGACGCCGGCGACCAGGCCTTCGAGGGCGCGGGAGCGGGTGACGGTGCCCGCCGAGAACTCGGCGCCGCGGGCGACGATCCGGTGCAGGTCCCGGTCGGTGAGGTCGTCGATGGAGATGAGGTGGCGCGCCGGGCGGCGGCCGCGGTCGTTCGTGTGCTGCGGGTCCATCGGATCAGCCCTTCTCGGGGTGGTCTGCGCCGGTGTGGGGAGCGGCGGCTTCGAGTGCGGCGGCGGTCCGCGCGACCGTGTGGTTGCGCAGGGCGGTGGCGAGGTCGAGGGTGAGCCCGTGCCGGCGGGCGGCGACGAGCAGCGGGGCGACGAGCAGCGAGTCGCCGCCGAGGTCGCGGAAGTCGTCGTGGACGCCGACCTGTTCGAGGCCGAGGACCTCGGACCAGACCTCGGCGAGCACCTTCTCCAGGTCCGTGCGCGGGGCGGTGTAGGGCAGGGGCGTCGCGGTGGCCCGGCGGGAGGCCAGGGCGGACTTGTCCCGCTTGCCGTTCGCGGTCAGCGGGAGCCGGTCGACGACGGTGACGGCGGCGGGGATGGCGGCGGCGGGCAGGACCGCCCGCAGCCGGTCGCGCAGGGCGGGGACCTCGACGCAGTGCCCGTCGGCCGGGACCACCCAGGCGGCGAGCCGCTTGCCGCCGTCGGCGGCGTCCACGGGGGTGACGAGTGCCTCGCGGACGGCCGGGTCGGCGGTCAGGGCGGCCTCGGCCTCGCCGGGCTCGACGCGGTGGCCGCGCACCTTGACCTGCTCGTCGGCCCGGCCGGTGAACTCCAGCACTCCCCCGGGCAGGATGCGGGCGAGGTCGCCGGTGCGGTAGATGCGGGTGCCGGGGAGGCCGTACGGGTCGGGCAGGAACGACGCGGCGGTCAGGGCGGGCGCCCCGGCGTAGCCGCGGGCGAGTCCCTCGCCGCCGAGCCAGACCTCGCCGGTGATCCCGTCGGGCACGGGCCGCAGCCCGTCGTCGAGGATCCGCAGCAGCACCCCGGGCAGCTGGGAGCCGAGCGGGACGAGGGTGCGCCGGGTGTTGGGGCGCACGTGCCCGAAGGTCGCGGCGACGGTGGCCTCGGTGGGCCCGTACTCGGCGCCGAGCAGCATCCGCCCGCCGGCCGCGGCGATGCGGGCGGAGACCCGTTCGGCCTGCGCGGTCGGGTAGGCGTCGCCGGCGCAGACCGCGATCGCGGCGAGGCCGCCGAGCTCGGAGTCGCTCAGCTGCGCCTCCAGGAGCTGGAGGTGACCGGGCGTGAGGCCGACGAAGGCGTACGGGGCCCCCGCCATCAGCAGCGGGCCGAACTCCCCCGGCTGCCAGTCCTGCGGCAGCAGGCGCACCGGCTGCCCCGTCATCAGCGGCGCGTACAGGGCGGGCAGGCCCAGGTCGAAGCCCACCGAGGTGAACCAGGGGGCGCCGCCGGAGCCGGTCTCGGCGTAGGCCCGTACGGCCCAGTCGAGGTAGTGGGCGAGCGAGCGGTGGCTGATCTCGACGCCCTTGGGGGTGCCCGTGGAACCGGAGGTGTACAGGACGTAGGCGAGCCGGTCGGGGTCCAGGTCCAGGCCCAGCGGGCTTCCGTCGCCCTCGTGGGAGACCTCTTCGGCTAGCAGGACCCGTCCGGCGTCGGTCGCCGGGGCGAACCGGTCGGCGTACGCGCCCTGGGTGAGCGCCAGGTCGAAGCCGAGCGCGGACAGCCGGGCGGCCGGGGTGCACGGGTCGACGGGCAGCTGCGCCGCGCCGGCCTTCCACACACCGAGCAGGGCGGCGACCAGCTCCGGCCCGCGGTCCAGCAGGACGGCGACCCGGGTCTCGGGGCCGGCGCCGAGGGCGCGCAGGCGGCGGGCGATCCGGTTGGCCCGGGCGTCCAGTTCCGCGTACGAGGTGCCGGAGCCGTCCGGGGTGCCCGCGCCGGTGAGGGCGGTGGCCCACGGGGTGCGCGCGGCCTGTGCCTCGAAGCCGGCGAGGGCTTCGACCGGCGTCTCGGGGTGCGGGAGGGCGGGCGCGGTGAGGCGGTAGTGCTCCTGGTGGTTGGGGAAGCCGCTCCGGGCGTCGCCGTCGGCCCCGGTGCGGGCCATGTCGGTGAGGACCGCCTTGTAGAGGGCGGCGAGGCGTTCGGCGTTGGCCTTGGCGAGGGTCCGGGTGCGGGAGGCGATCGAGAGGTGGCCGCGCACGGGCGTGCCGACGACGAGGGGGAACTCGTTGGGGCTGTCGTCGCGGCTGGCCATGATGTCGATGAGCTCGACGTCGACCTGGTGGAAGTCCAGGTAGTGGAAGAGCACGTCGATCAGGTGGCTCTCGCCGCCGGTCACGCGCATGGCGGGCATCGGGTAGCGGCGGTGGGGCCACAGTTCGACCTCGCGGGCGAAGACCTCCCGGGCGAGTTCGCCCCAGGTCGCGGCGCCCTTGCGGTAGGGGAAGGGCACCGAGTTGAGGTACATGCCGGAGACCCGTTCGGCGCCGGCCTCCTCGGGGCGGGCGTCGGCGACCATGCCGCCGCGGAAGCTCCCGGCCCGGGTCAGCATCGACAGGACCTTGCTGTGCGCGGCGTGCAGCACGCTCTTGTACGGGACCTCCGCGGCGGAGGCGAGGGCGCGCAGTCCCGGCTCCACGTCGCCGAGTTCGAGGTCGATGCGGTAGCGCTCGTCCGCGCCGAGCGGGTCGCCGGCCCAGCCGGTGGGGATGGTGAACTTCTCGTGGCCGTCGACGAGTCCGCGCCAGTAGTCGCGGTCCTCGGCGGACTCCAGGGAGCGCAGTTCACCGGCGATGAAGTCGGCGTAGCGGACGGCCGGGACGGGCGGCGCCGGGTCGGGCTCGCCGCCGGTGCGGATCGCCCGGTAGGCGCGCAGCAGTTCCATCAGCTGGGAGTGGTAGCTCCAGCCCTCGATGACCGGGTGGCACTCGGTGATGGACAGCCACCAGCTCTCGTCGTCGACGAGGTGGACGGCCATCCGCATGAGCGGGGCCGCGGTGAGGTCGAAGAGCTGCTCGCGGTCGCGGTCGGCGAAGGACCACAGGGTGGACTCGCGCTCCTCGCGCGGCAGGTGGCGCAGGTCCTCGAAGAGGCAGGGCATCGACACGGAGCCGGCCTCGTGCACCAGCTGGAGGGGTTCGCTGTAGCCGGAGAGGGCGAAGGAGGTCCGCATCACCTCGTGGCGCTCGACGATCAGGTCCGCGGCCCGCTGGAACACCACCGGGTCGAAGGGGAGTTCGTCGCGGATCCGGAAGGAGGTGATGTTGTGGTAGCGGTTCTCGCCGCTGCGGCCGTGCATCTCGACGAGCATGCCCGCCTGGATCCGGGAGACCGGGTAGGCGTCGGTGACGCCGTGCGGCAGGGTGGTCCGGTCCTCTTCGCCGATCAGGGCGAAGGGCGCGACGGGGCCGTCGGCCCGCTCGGCGGAGCCGTCGCCGGCCTGGTCGCCGAGGGCGGCGCGCAGTTTGGCGACCGTGCGGTGCTCGAAGACGTCGCGGACGCTGGTCTCCCAGCCGGCCTCGCGCAGGGCGCCGACGAGGGAGACGGCGCGGATGGAGTCCCCGCCGAGGTCGAAGTAGTTGTCGTGGACGCCGACGGTCTCCAGGCCGAGGACCTCGGCCCAGACGGCGGCGATGGAGGCTTCGGCGGCGTCGCGCGCGCCGACGTGTTCGCCGACGGTGGTGGCCTCGCGGCCGGGGGCGGGCAGGGCGCGCCGGTCCAGCTTGCCGTTGGCGGTCAGCGGGAGCGCGTCCAGGCGCAGGTAGGCGGAGGGGACCATGTAGGCGGGCAGGGCCTCGCCGAGCGCGTCGCGCAGGGCGGCGGGGGCGAGGTCCGTGTCGGCGGCGCCGGTCTCGGGGACCAGGTAGGCGACGAGCTGCTTGTCGCCGGGGGTGTCCTCACGGACCAGGGCGACGGCCTCGGCGACGGCGGGCAGCGCGGTGAGGGCGGTCTCGATCTCGCCGAGTTCGATGCGGTAGCCGCGCAGTTTGACCTGGTGGTCGATGCGGGCGACGAAGTCGAGGCTGCCGTCGGGCAGGACCCGGGCGAGGTCTCCGGTGCGGTAGATGCGGGCGCCGGGGGCGCCGTAGGGGTCGGGCAGGAAGCGTTCGGCGGTCAGGTCGGGGCGGCCGGCGTAGCCGCGGGCCAGGCCGGTGCCGCCGATCCACACCTCGCCGGGGACGCCCAGGGGCAGCGGGCGCAGCCGCTCGTCGAGCACGTACATGGTGGTGTTGGGGACGGCCCGGCCGATGGAGACGAGCTCGGTGGTGACCGGGCCGTGGGCGGTGCCGTCGGCGGGCAGGAAGTGGGCGGAGTTGCCGACGGTGATCTCGGTGGGTCCGTACTCGGCGGCGAGGCGGGTGCCCCCCGGGCCCGCGGCGGCGGCCCAGCGTTCGGCGAGGCGGTGGGTGAAGGAGTCGCCGGCGGCGATGACCAGGCCCGCCAGGTCGCGGATCTGCCCGTCGGTGAGCTGCTGCGAGAGCAGGTCGAGGTGGCCCGGGGTGAGCTTGATGAAGGCGTACGGTCCTCCGTCGGCCAGCAGGGTGCCGAGGTCGGCGGTGTCGAAGTCCTGCGGGAGCAGGTGGACGGCCTGGCCGGTCATCAGGGGGGCGTACAGGTCGGGGACGCCGAGGTCGAAGGCGACGGAGGAGAACAGCGGGGCGCCGCCGGTGCCGGCCGTGGCGTAGGCGCCGGCGGTCCAGGTGAGGTAGTTGGCCAGGCCGCGGTGGCCGATGAGGACGCCCTTGGGCTTGCCGGTGGAGCCCGAGGTGTAGATGACGTAGGCGAGCTGGTCGAGGTCGTACGCGGTGGGCAGTTCGGCCTCGGCGGTGGCCAGGGCGGTCCGCTCGGCCGGGTCGTCGACGACGACGAGGCCGGGGCCGTCGAAGCGGCCGGCGTGACGGGCCTGGGTGATCACGAGGCGGGTGGCGGTGTCGCCGAGCATGAAGGCGATGCGCTCGTCGGGGTATCCCGGGTCGATCGGCACGTAGGCGGCGGCGGCGCGCCAGATGCCGAGGAGGGCGGCGACGAGGTCGGGGCCCCGGTCGAGCAGGACGCCGACGGTTTCGTCGGGGCGGACTCCGAGCTGGACCAGACGGCGGGCGAACCGGTCGGCGCGGGCGTCGAGTTCGGCGTAGGTGAGCTCGCCGGAGGCGTGCCGGACGGCGACCGCGCCGGGGGTGGCGGCGATCCGGTCGGCGATGGTCTCGAAGACGGGCCGCAGGGCGGCGGCGTCCACGGGGGCGCCGACCGGTTCGGCCGGGCCGTCGAGCAGCAGGGCGCGCTCGGTGGCGCCGATGAAGTCGAGGGTGGACAGGGGGGCGCCGGGCCGTTCGGCGACGGCCGCGAGCAGGGCCGCGTAGTGGCCGGTGATCCGTTCGGCGGTGGCGGCCTCGAACAGGTCGGTGGAGTACTCCAGGGCGCCGTGCAGGGAGCCGTCGGCGCGCTCGGACAGGTGCAGGGTGAGGTCGAAGCGGGCGATGCGGCCGCTGGCGGCGACCGGGGTGACGGTGAGTCCGGGCAGGTCGGGGCTGTCGGAGCCCTGGCCGGAGGCGAGGTCGAACATGACCTGGAAGAGCGGGGTGGTGGACAGGTCCCGTTCGGGTTCGAGCTCGTCGGCGATCTTGTCGAAGGGGGTGTCCTGGTGGTCGAAGGCGTCCAGGACGGTGGTGCGGTTGCCGGCGAGCAGCTCCCGGAAGGCCGGGTCGCCCTGCCAGCGGCCGCGCAGCACCAGGCTGTTGTAGGCGTAGCCGGCCATCTGCCGGAGCTCGGGGCGGGTGCGGCCGGAGACGGCGGTGCCGACGGCGACGTCCTGTTTGCCGGTGTAGCGGCCCAGCAGTGCCTGGTAGGCGCTGAGCAGGACCATGAAGAGGGTGGCGCCCTCCTGTTCGGCGAGGGCGCGCAGCCGGGCGGCGACGTCGGCGGGCACGTCGAAGGCGGCGACGGCGCCGTCCCAGCCGCGGACGGAGGGGCGGGGCCGGTCGGTGGGCAGGCCGAGGGGTTCGGTGCCGGCGAGCTGTCCGCG
Source organism: Streptomyces sp. AB3(2024) (assembly GCF_041862025.1). Lineage (NCBI taxonomy): Bacteria > Bacillati > Actinomycetota > Actinomycetes > Kitasatosporales > Streptomycetaceae > Streptomyces > Streptomyces sp. AB3(2024). The sequence continues at coordinate 2,019 of NZ_JBGWAB010000139.1, read as the reverse complement.
CCACCAGTCGAGGGCGGCCTCGGCGGCGGGGCCGGACTGGCGGGCGTTGAGCCAGGCCGCGTAGTCGGCGTACTGGACGGGGGGTTCGGGCAGGACGCCGTCCAGCGGCCCGGTGACGGTGCCGGCGGCCCGGTAGCAGGCGGCCAGGTCGGCGAGGATCAGCGGCCGGGTCAGGGCGTCGCAGGCGATGTGGTGCATGACGACGACCAGGACGTGGTCGTCGGCGGCGAGGCGCAGCAGGCGGACCCGCAGCGGGGCCTCGGCGGCCAGGTCGAAGACCTCGCCGGCGCGGGCCTGGGCGAAGGCGGCCGCGGCGGCGTCGCGGTCGGCCGCGTCGATGCCGGTGACCTCGCTGACGGCGTAGTCGACGGGGCCCGCCGGGTCGACGACCTGCCGGGGCTCGCCGCCTTCGAGGAGGTAGCGGGTGCGCAGGATCTCGTGGCGGGCGGCCAGGGCGTCGAAGGAGCGGCGCAGGGCGCTCTCGTCGAGGGTGCCGCGCAGCCGGTGTGCGAGCGGCAGCAGGTATTCGGGGCTGTCCGGGTCGAGCTGGTGGAGGAACCACAGCTGGCGCTGGCCGGCGGAGAGCGCCAGCGGGGCCTGCCGGTCGGCGCGCGGGATTCCGGTGCGGGCGGGGCCGCGGCCCGTGGTGCGGCCCGCGCGTCCGGCGAGCCGTCGGCGCAGCAGTTCCGCCCGCAGCTCTTCCTGCGTGGGTGCGGTGGGTGCGGTCACGGCTGGTACTCCCTGTGGGCGATGGCCAGTTCGGCGTGGTCGAGGGTTTCGATCTCGGTGCGTACGGCTTCTTCGACGGCCGCGGCGAGGCCGGCGACGGTGGGGTGTTCGAAGACGGCGCGCAGGGGCATCTCGACGTCGAACTCCTCGTGGAGGCGGGCGATGACGCGGGCGGCGAGGACGGAGTTGCCGCCGATCCGGAAGAAGCCCTGGCGGGCGCCGATCCGGCGGGTGGTGCCGTCCTCCCCGGCGAGGACCTCGGCCCAGATCTCGGCGACGATCTCCTCGACCGGGCCCTCGGGCGCGGTGTAGGGCTCGTCGGAGAGGGCGGCGGCGAGGTCGGGGGCGGGCAGGGCCAAGACGTCGACCTTGTTGTGGCGGGTGAGCGGGATCCGCGGGACGGGCACCAGCAGCGCGGGGACCATGTAGTCCGGCAGGCGGCGGGCGCAGTGGTCCAGGAGTTCCCCGTCGCCGGGCGGGTTGTCGCCGCGCGGGACCCAGTAGCCGATGAGCGCTGCCGTGGGGCCGCTGCCGTGGACGACGACGGCGCACTGGGCGACCCCGGGGTGCTCGGCGAGGACGCCCTGCACCTCGCCCGTCTCCACGCGGCGGCCGCGGATCTTGGCCTGGCCGTCGGCGCGGCCGGCGAACTCCAGGGTGCCGTCGGGCAGCATCCGGGCGCGGTCGCCGGTGCGGTAGAGGCGGGCGCCGGGGGGCCCGTACGGGTCGGGGACGAAGGCGGCGGCGGTCAGGTCGGGGCGGCCGTGGTAGCCGCGGGCCAGTCCGGATCCGCCGACGCACAGTTCGCCGGTGGTGCCGTACGGAACGGGCTCCAGGTACGCGTCGAGGACCCGGGCCGTGACGTGCGGGTAGGCGCGGCCGACGGGGACGGCGGCGGCGGTGTCGTACGCGTCCCAGCGGGTGGCGGCGATGGTGGTCTCGGTGAGCCCGTACTCGTTGACGAAGCGCAGGAGGCGGCGGGACAGGTCCCGGGCCAGGGCGGGCGGGCAGGGCTCGCCGCCGGTCTGGCCGACGAGGGGACGCCGGCCGAGGCCCGCGTCGATCAGCATCTGCCAGTGCGGCGGCGCCACCTGGAGGTGGCTGACGCCGTGATCCTCGATGAGCCGCAGCTGCGCGGCGTGGTCGGTGAGGTCCCGCTCCTGCGCCAGGACCACCCGGCCCCCGGCGACGAGCGGCATCAGCAGCTCGGTGCAGGAGATGTCGAAGGTGGGCTGGGCCAGGGCCAGCCAGGCGTCGTCGGGGCCCTGCCCGAAGTCCAGGTGGGCCTGG